>JAGLSY010000119.1 GCA_023135545.1 Thermoplasmata archaeon
CCATCAAAGTGCCGCTCCATAATCAGGGAATCCAAGTCCGGCAGGGGCAAGCCCCCAGGCAGGCTGGCCGTGGAAGCCAGGTCAATTCCGGACCCCTATTACACATCCCTCGCCCTGTTCGGAATTTCTTCAGACCGCCGTCTCAAACCCGACGAAGCGAAGGCATTGGCAGAAGAAACCATCGAACTGATACCTAGGGAGGAAAGGGAATGGCGCAGGGCCGAGCTCATAACCGAGATATGCAAGGTCGCGCGCACCCACAGGAACCTGGACCACACCAATTTCAGACAACTGATCATGAAGGAGATACTGACCCTCCCTCATGGCAAGGGAAAATCCGATGCATTAATCGGCTCGGTAAAATACCTGGGCTGTGAGTATATTTTAAAACTACTGGCCGCCGGTCTTGATAATCCGGGTTTCGAGATGGTGACGGCCAAGCCCCTCATCAAGCACTGGGCGAAGTATTGCAACCCCATCGAATCAGCCCCTCTTAACGACACACTGGGCCATCTTCAGGACGGCATCATGAGGGTAAAATTATACGGTTATTTACATCTTCAAATGTCCAGGGTAGGAAGCGATGAATTGACTCTGCTGGCCAAGGCACTGGAAGATGCCATAGAGCTTCCCGCAGATACCCGGACCGAGGCCTTGCGATATCTGGCTGACCAATCAAGCAAAATAGACGAACTGGAAACAATAGCCGAGGCCATGATGAGGCTCGATTCTCCAGAAGAAGAAGCGAGGCTTTTTTCCACCCTGGCTGCCAGTGCCGACAGGGCAGGGCATAGGGAGCTGGCTGTCGATTGGTTCACCGCCGGCCTGGAAGCCGCTGATGAAATCGATGAGCTAGACCAGAAGATCAATATCAAATTGAATCTGGCCCAGGGGTTGACCAGACTGGGAGAGTCGGAAATGGTTGACCAGGCCTTTGCCACCGCTTTGGCCGATGCCGTTGATGATGACATATTGCTGGCCAGAGTAAAAAAAGCCATGGGCGAGAATTCTTCATCAGGCGATTTCCCGGAAAAACCAGACCATCTAGACCACCCAACTCAACCCCATAAACCAAGGCATGTCCTCGGCCTTTATGACACCTACGAAGGCGGCCTGAAACCGGTTCACATCCGCATGGTGGCGAGAGCCGCGCCGCTCTGCATCGCCTACGGTCTGGACCTTGCCATCATGGGCTTTCCCACCAAGGACCTTGACGACCTTGTGAAAAAGGTGCTGGCCGACACCAACATTGGAAAGGGTGGTAAGTATCTCAAAGAACTTTCCAATGCCGATAGGATTTTACTTGTCCAGTGCTCGCAAAAGCATCCCCCGGACAAAGCGGCCTGGAAAAATATCGGATTGCCGATTGCCACCACATCCAGACCCCATGACAACAAGGCCATGTGCCTTGACAAGGCCCTGGAGCTGGCAATAAAAGCTCATCCAAGGAAAACAATATGCCTCATCATGGGCCTTGGGAAAAAGGGGTTGCCAAAATCCCTGCTGGCCAGCGTTGACCATCATGTTGAATTGACAGGCTCCAACATACCTTTGGAGACGGCGACGGTCATGGGGATAATTGCGCAGAAGTTAGGTGGATTGGAGTAGTTCTATACCATACTGGCAGTAGTTTTCCCGCCCCATTCTGTGGGGAATCCCCCCACCCGACACTCCTGCGCTGGCTTTTCCCAAACC
>JAGLSY010000012.1 GCA_023135545.1 Thermoplasmata archaeon
GGATTGGTGGCTATCATGTCCAGATTTATAACACCACCAATGTCCTCACCGGACATCAGGGCTTCATCAACATAATGCCTGGCCCCCCATAGGCCTTGCTCCTCTCCGGACCAGGTTATGAACCGGATGGTGTGATTGAACTCGTAATCTGACAGCAATTCGGCGGCAGCCAGTACCGCGGCCACTCCACTCCCATTATCATCGGCCCCGGGTGCCAGTTCATATGGCAAGTTGCTTATGGAATCATGATGTGCGCATATGATGAATATCTGGTTGGAAGCCGTCTTTCCAGGTAACTCGGCGATCACATTCCTCTGGGGAAAGCCGCTGAGTTCGAAGTTGTCATACCAGGTGTTCAGGCCATTCCTCTCGAATATGGAACTGATGTATGCTGAAGCTTCAAAGCATTCCTTGACGCTGTAAGAGTATCTGGTTCCAAAGTCCTGAAGCTCCTGAATATACGAGCCCATCAATTCCTCGCTGACCTGTTCCAGAATATGCTCTATCTCCATGGTCTGATTGAATTCCAGGGATATCGAAGGAATGTCAGAAAGGGATGAGGTCTGGATAATGGGATCACTAGTGGTGTCATGTGCGGCTGCATATGATATAGTTGGTGTCAAAAGGAACATTGCGGCAACTAATATTACCATCCAGAGGTGTGTGAGCTTACTACATCTGCTTTTCATCATAACAATCGATAAATGTTCAATTTTCTATATAAAACTATACTGTTAATAACCTAGTAACACACCATTCACAGGGGGAAATATTGATTGTCTATGATTTGGTAGAAACATACAGATAGAAAACTGCAATAAAAGATTTATAGAAGTTATGAACTATAAGAGGTTTGAATGAAGCGTGAAGAGCTTGTCCAGGAAGCTGTCGGCATTTTCACAAAGGCCGGTTTTTCAACATCGGACCCCGCCTACCTGAGCCATTCGGGATTTGACATGGTGGCCAGGAGAGGGGAGCTTATCATTGTTTTGAAGGCTGTGGTCAACGTGGATGGCATCAACAGGAATTCACTGACCGGCATGCTGGCCCTTACCAGGGCGGTTGACGGCACGCCCCTGATAATCGGGGCCAAGAAATCCTCGGGAAAGATAGAGGACGGCGTCGTGTATTCGAGATTCGGAATACCCCTCATGTCATTGGACACCCTAAACGACCTATTCATCGAGGAAGTTCCACCACTGGTCTACTCTGCCCCGGGCGGCTTTTTCGTGAGGCTGGACAGCGAGGTCCTGAGAAGGATGCGTGACGGAGGAATATCCCTGGGCGAGCTGGCCGAGATCGCCGGAGTGTCGCGCCGCACCATCCAGATGTACGAGGATGGCATGGGAGCCAAGCTTTCGGCGGCCTTGAGGTTGGAGAATACCCTTGGCACAGAGCTCATTCTTCCCATCGATCCCCTGACTTATAACATGCTTGACGAGGCTTTCGTGGAGTGCCAGGGCCTTGGAATTGGCGATAATGACCTGGCGGCGGAGATATTCGAGCATCTCAACGAGATTGGCTATTCTGTGGAGCCCACCAGCAGATGTCCCTTCGATGCCCTGACCTCGGACCGGGAGAATCTTCTGTTCACCGGAGTCGGCAGGGTGGACAAGAACATAATGAAAAGAGCGAGGGCAATGTCTAACATCTCCAAGTTACTGGACAGGTATTCGGTCTTCTTCGTTGAGGAAAGGGGCTCGAAGACAAGCCTGGGCGGAACACCACTCATCTCCCATGTCGAGCTGGAGAAGATAGGGGACAAGAAAAAGATACTCGAACTCATCAATGACAGGGGATAGTTTTTGGCTGCAAAAAGCGAGAAGGGAAGGATACTGGTCATCGGCACGGTCAAGGGCCTTGTTTCCGAAGCCGAGAAGGTTAAAACCGAATTTTTTGAGTTCGTGCCGGATGTCATGGCCATATCTATTTCAAAGGAGGGCCTCCAGGCCATGAGCGAGCATGAAAGATCTGGAGAAAACAATGATGCTGGCTTCGACAACTTCGAAGAAGAATATTATGCAAAAGCCCTGGGGCGCTTCGGTAAGGTGAAAAAGCCGCCGCCCTGCTTTGTAGAGGCATGGAGGCTGAGCGTCGAGAAGGACATCCCTATTGTGGCAATCGATTTCGATGATGAGGAGTTCACAGACCTCTTCTGCCGCCATGTAAGCGGCGTGGAATGGCTGAAGCAACCCTCCAAGCAGAGAGGACTGGCCAGGAAAAAATTCAATAGCAGGACAGCTCAGGAATTTGCCGTCGAGTGGGATCATTACATCAACCGAACGAAGGGCATGAGGAGCATGGAGGATGCCAGAGTTTACAAAATCTCAAAAGAGGTGAACGAGCTGGCCAAAAGATACGGAAAGGTGATGCTCGTGGTTGACTGCGAAAGGGCCGAAGAGGTGAGGGCCAGGCTTCTGGATTCCGGGTGCCGCCTGGAAACTATCAGGCCTTAAAGGATTTACATATTATATCAGGCCTGGAAGTTTCCATTTAAAACTTTGAAGAAAGAGCCGATGCTTTGATTATGGCCTC
>JAGLSY010000120.1 GCA_023135545.1 Thermoplasmata archaeon
CAGGAGGTGGTGGAGGCCGAGTCCAGCATCGAGGTAAAACGGAAAAAGGACGGCTTCGATGTAAGGGCTATATTCGGACTGATTGAAGGGTTTTTCGACCCTTCGATTTCCAGTGACCATTATCATTTTGATTCGAAACTCGAAATTGTGGAATCCGAAGAGAGAGAACAGAGCTGGCAGCATATTCCCGGCAGGCTGGGGCCCGAGAAGGTGGACGTCATGGAGGGTTTCAGGGCCGAGCCCAAGGTTGCGGAGGAGCAGCTGGACACCCTCATAAATCTCATGACCTACATGATGGAAAAGGAGGCACTGGAGGAAATTCTCATCGCGGTGGTTGATGACACCCAGATAATAACAGATGCCAAGGTGAAATCCGGTGATACCATGCTACCCCTCTCCCTCGACCAACGGAGCCAGAGCCGCACCCTTATTTCCGATATAATTTATACTCCTCCCGATGCTCCTGAACCCGTGGAGCCGACCGCATCGGAGCCAGCCGCTGAACTCACCCCCCAACCGACTGCAGGGCCAGCACTGGCCCACTCACCCAAATCATTTACCGCTTCGACAAAAATAATCCTGAAAATCGATGGCTTCGCCAGCCTTGAGGCAGCCTCTGGGGACGCGAGAAATGATGTACTTCTCACAGGTGACTGGATAGGTCCGTCTGGACTGGGGGAAACCCTGGCCGAAGCTTCGAGGAAGTTCCCGTCCTCGGAAATAATAGTTCAGATGGGTAAGGGCGATGCGTGGCTGAAAGAATGCATACGGGCCATGGCTAGACTCGGAAAGACCGGTGGAAATTTCTCGCTTCTTCTCCCGGGAATGAGAACACTGGACGAGCACCGCAGGACCATAAAAACCCTGAAAGACACCATGCCGGATTCATCGGACATGCCCGGGCTCTGGGCGTGCGTGGCCTACCCCAGCAATCTATTTTTCTTGGAGGAGCTGGCAAGGGATGTCGATGTCGTTTCGGTTGACTTGGAAAGTCTAGCACTTCATATGACCGGCCACACCCTGACCTCCAAGCTCAGGTACGATGAACATTCACTTCGTGAGGCCCTTGAACTGCTGATGAAAACGGTGAAAACCGGAAACCGCCCCTTCGGGGTACACACCCCGGATTTCTTCGGAAGCCCGGCCCTTTTGGAATTTCTAATAAGGCGCGGCGCCAATATACTGGCCGTGTCGAGGGATGAAGTCGAGCTTGTGAGCCAGATAATCAAGACCCTGGAGATAAAAATCGCGGCCGAGAGGGCCTAGGCGGGCCAGCGAGGTAAAGGAGGATTGGAGGCCAATTATGTGGGAGAGGGGAATTGAAGAGGAAAAGGTCCTGGCAGAACTGGAAGTGGCCAGCTCCCATGATTTGCAATTTTCAGACGGCAGGATTATGGGCTCAATGTGCACACTTCCCCGCCCTGTTTCACTCAAAGCCCACATGGATTTTATCGAATCAAACCTCGGCAACGCCGGTTTATACCCCGGGACCAAGGCCTTGGAGACCGAGATTATCGAACAACTGGGTCAGCTCATGAACGGTCGCAACATATCTGGCCATATCGTGAACGGCGGCACGGAATCCAACATCATGGCATTGTGGATAGCCCGCAACATGACCGGCAAGAAGGAAGTGGTCTTTCCGAAAAGTGCTCATTTTTCATTCATGAAGGCCTGCGATCTGCTGGCCATGACACCGATAGAAGTTCCACTGGACGAAAACTTCACCATCGACCTGGACAAGGCCAGATGGGCGATTTCCGACAAGACAGCTATCGTCATTGGAATGGCCGGGACGACGGAACTGGGCCTAATCGACCCGATAAGGGAACTGGCCGACTTCATCCCATCCAATACCTTTTTCCACATAGACGCGGCCTTTGGCGGCTTCGTTATCCCCTTCCTGAACGACATGGGCCATAGCCTGCCGGACTTCGATTTCAGCATCCCGGAGGTAAGCTCCATGACCATCGACCCTCACAAGATGGGAATGTCCACCATGCCCTCGGGAGCCTTCCTGGTGCGGCATCCGGAGCATGCGGAAAAGATTGCCACCCGGGCTCCGTACCTCACCCTTCTCAACCAGACAACCCTTTCGGGAACAAGATGCAGTGCCGCCGTGGCCTCTACATATGCCGCGATGCGCAGCCTGGGAAGGTCCGGCTACCGCCAAATAGTCAGGGATTGTATGGAAGTCACCCACCATGCCACGGCTAGAGCGGTCGAGATGGGCCTGGAACTTGTGACCGAGCCGGTCATGAATGTCCTGGGAATCTACCTGCCAGAAGGAAAGGAGCCAGCAGCCGTCCAGGCTACCCTGAAAAAGAAGAACTGGATGGTATCCGTAGCCGAGAATCCAAAGTGCCTCAGGCTCGTCATCATGCCCCATGTCAAAAAAGAAAATATCGACAGCCTTTTCATCGACCTCGGGGATGTGCTGGCTCAATGATACCGGACTTCGATTTCGAGGTTGACAAGATAATCGAGGCCATCAAAAAGGGCAATCACACAACCATAACACTTCAGTTTCCGGAGGGCCTGAAAAGAAGAGCCGCGAAAGTCGTTTCCGAGATAACCGGCAAGGCAGATATCAAGATTATAATCTCGGGCGAGCCCTGCTACGGAGCCTGCGACCTCCCAGCCAGCACTGATGGCCTGCTGGTCAACTTCGGTCATTATCCGATTCCCAATCTCGTGCAGGAAGGTGATATTTTATTCATTCCGGCCAGGTCCAAGATCGACCCTCTGCCAGTTCTCAAAAAAGCCCTGCCAGAACTTGAGGGAATCATCGGGGTTATTTCCACGCCACAGCACATCCACATGCTTGGCCAGGCTATCGAGTTCCTCCAGGAGCAGGGAATCAGGGCAGTCATCGGAAAGGGCTCTGAAAGACTTCACACAGATGGCCAGGTTCTCGGCTGCAACACATCGGCTGCCAGAAATATAACAGAAAAAATCGACATGCTCCTCTTTATCGGAACCGGAAATTTTCACCCACTGGCTCTGGCCCTGGGAACCAAAAAGCCGATAATAATCGCCGACCCAGTTCTGAAAGAAATCAGAAAAATCGACGAACTGAAGGAAAAGGTTCTGAGGCAGCGACACGCCGTGATCACCCAAGCCAAGGAGGCAAAAACCTTTGGAATCCTCCTCTCCACCAAGCAGGGCCAGCGACGTGAGGAACTGGCACATCAGATAGCCGACAAGCTGAAAGAAGCAGGAAAATCAAGTGTCATTATCGAGATGGAGACCGCCACCCCTCAGAAGCTGGATGCCTTCAAGGTGGATGCATGGGTTTCGACAGCATGCCCGAGGCTGGCAATAGATGATTACATGGCATACACCAGCCCTATTATCACGCCGCCGGAGCTGGATATAATATTGGGCCACCGTGAATGGGAAGACTATATTTTTGACGAAATAGAATAGACCAGTTATCGTTTTCTGTTCTGCCCGCCCCAACCAGTTCTTTCGCCCCCCACCCGGCTCCTCCGCTGCCCTATTTTTTCTTTTTAATCCTCGCTGCGCTGGCTCACCCTCCAAAAAGAAAAAAAGGGGTTATAAAGAAAAACTCGGGTGAGCATGCTCGCTCGGAGGCCAGTTGTTCCTTGGCTAATCCAGAGGGAACTCCATTTCCCAAACCCCCAAAAGCCTGCTCGTGGCGGAACGATAGGAAATGCTTTTAGGTAAGATTTCCTATTTACTTGTGAGGGAAGTGGTTGACAAAAAAGGAGATGTGCTAGATAAATTATAAACAAGATTTTCGGGAGAGTTGAAGAAGATGAAGGCTGAAGGTACAAATCTTTTTAATCCAAATGATGAAACAATAATAACTTCTATTATGCCAGTAGAAAATGAATTATATCTAGCAGGCAGTAAAAAAGAGAAAAATTATGATGTGATTTTAATTAAAATTGATACCACTTTTAATATCAAATTTGAAAAACAATTTGGTAATAAAATTTCAGATTATGAAGGTCATAATATGATCATTCAGAATGATAGCTTGTTAATTTGTGGATGTTCTGAAGGTCAGGCAACAGAAGATGGAGGCAATGATTTGAAAGCATATTTATTGAAAACAAATCATGCTGGCATAAAAGAATGGGAGCACTCATTTCGAATATTAGGAAATGAATGTGCTGTAAGTATAATATCAAATGATAATATCCTCCTTTTTGGTGATAGTTCAAATGATGCTGGTAAATCTCAATTTTTCCTTATTTGTATAAATCAAGATGGAAATGTTCTATGGAGGAAATTGTATGGTGAAGGCACCGGAGCCATATGCGGAGGAATTGTTTCAATTAATGATGGATTTATTATTTCAGGGAGCATCAAGAATGATGACATCTGGCATATCAATATTTTTAAACTAAATATGACAGGAGAAATAGAATGGGAAAAAAAGTTTGAAGGTTATTATGTCCTTGATATGAATAAACTCAATGATGGCTTTTTATTAACTGGAACAAAATCAGGACATATTTTCTTAAATAAAATTGATTTTGCAGGTGAAATACTATGGGAATCATTATTGGATAAAGGAACTGGTGTTTCAATTACAACAATCAACGATTACATTTTCCTTGGTGGTGATCTAGATGTTGAGGAAAAGAGTCAGCCAGTACTTTATCAACACAATAATAAGGGTAAACTTGTTGATAAAATTATCTTTGAAAAAGAAGGCTGGATTGAAACAATGGCCGAATTTCAAGGTTCATTAATTGCAATCAGACATGGAAACTACCCAAAAGAACATTCAGAATTAATTCAAATCAAGATTTAGCGTCCCGAGCAGGGGGTTGGCAAAGCCAAGGGCCAGCGGAGGGACGCAAGGGTGGGAGAGCATATCCCAGCAAGGCTAATATCACCATAGCTTAACAGATTATGGCAACATGCCCCGTCTGATTGCCTTGATGTAACCAAGGAAGGCGGGGTTTTCTTATTGATAACCCAGCAAGTGACAAACACCAGCGTGCTCCCGATTCGGAAACCCCGTCCAAGCTCAGCGCAGGTCGGGGAGGTTCAACCTTTCTTTCACCAACCCCACCCCATCCCTCCTTTGTTCAATCCCTTTGTTTTAATATTTTTAACTAAATATTTAAATACACGAAATTCCATACTGGTACGAATATCATTAGATAGGGATGGGAATATTAATGAAGTCAATAATAGATGAAGCATTAGCCAGGCATGAGACCGAGCAGGGAAAACCCGAGGCGGGCTCCCCTGATGACGCAGAGTTGCGCGCACTTGTCGAGACCTTGAAGATAAGCGTCAAGATAGTGGGGTGTGGCGGAGGCGGCAGCAACACTGTAAACCGCCTGACCGATACTGGTGTTACAGGTGCGGAAATGTGCGCCGTAAACACAGATGCCACACACCTTCTGCACATGCACGTACCCAAGAAGATTCTTATCGGCAAGAGGGTCACAAAAGGCCTTGGAGCCGGGGCACTGCCGGAGGTCGGCGAGACCGCGGCCAGGGAGAATGAAGAGGAAATCAAAGGCTTCCTTGACGGGGCCCATGTTGTTTTCGTTACGGCCGGAATGGGCGGCGGAACAGGTACTGGTGCCGCACCAGTCGTGGCACAGATAGCCAGGGAGATGGGTGCCATGACCATGGGTGTTGTCACGATGCCCTTCAAGGCAGAGGGCCACATGAGATACGACAACGCGCTCAAGGGCCTCAACAAGCTGAAGCAGCACTGCGATACCACCATCGTCATTCAAAATAACAGACTTCTTGAACTTGTACCCAGGCTTCCGCTTGACGCGGCTTTCAAGGTCGCAGATGAAATTTTAATGAACTCCATAAAGGGAATAACCGAGACTGTTACCAAACCCGGGCTGGTCAATCTGGATTTCAGTGATTTGATGACCATCATGCAGAACGGCGGCGTCGCCATGATCGGCATCGGTTCGTCAGATGACGACCGCGAGAGGGTCGACCTGGCAGTGAACGAGGCATTGACCTCACCCCTGCTTGGTGATGTGGATTTGAGCCATGCGAAAGGTGCGCTGGTCCGTGTAGTCGGCGGTCATGACATGACACTGGCCGAGGCCGAGAGGGCCGTCGAGATAGTCGGCGAGAAGATAAGCCCCAATGCCAGAATAATCTGGGGATGCTCCGTGGACCCGACCATCAGCAAGGTGGTCCAGATACTGCTCGTGATAACCGGCGTTACGTCGCCTTCCTTGGTGGAGGGCACGCCGCAGCAGGATTCCAGTCTGGACATGGTGCAGTAACTGCTAGTCTGGTGGATTCCGGATGGCAGTTACTGGATTCAGGAAAAGGTATATCGCTTTCAGGATTAACGCTCCAAGGCAGATCGAGAGATGGGAGCTCATAGGTGTATTGCAGCGCAGCGCAGAAGCCATGGGCATGAGCGGAGAGGGCCAGACCCGTCCCTGGCTCACCGCCTACCGTGACAACCGCGGCATACTCAGATGCTCTCACACAGACAAGGAAAAAGCTATTGAGCTTCTCACATCGGTTACCGAAATAGGAGACGACCATGTGCCCGTGACCATCGAAACCATTGTGACATC
>JAGLSY010000121.1 GCA_023135545.1 Thermoplasmata archaeon
TCCTTCGAGGTTACGGAATACTCCTTTTCACCTATCCTGGCCTTGAATCCTTCTCCATCCCGGGTCATGTTCACCGGGTACAGCTTGCCAGCATATTCATATTGAAACTCCATCATGAATCACTCCATTTTGAACCTCTCGATTCCCTCGGGATTTCGTATGTGAGAACTCTGTTCGCACATATGAAACTTCGAACTCGTTTCGAAGCTCCGAATGCAATCACTCCGTTCTCGCATTCAATTTCGTGATTATAAATACAATCGCTCCGCTCTCGCATTTATTCACCTCAACTATCTATCCTCCATGAGCCAGCATGCTTCCAGGGGGAGTGGGCGTCGTGCACCTCGTCCTTCTCGTCGGTGGAATCGATTGTCATACTCCTGCTCATATCATCCATCGCCGCCGCAATAAGCACCTCCACCGGAAGCTCTGCGGCCATTATCCAGTCCTTGAAATGACGGTCAATGAAGTGGGTGTCTATATCCCCTTCCAGAAAGGCGCCGTGTCCTATTATCGCCCTCAGGAATGGCACATTGGTCGTAACACCCAGTGTTATGTAATTGGACAGGGCCCATTCCATCTTCCTGATGGCATCCTCCCGCCTTTCTCCATGGACGATCAACTTGGCCAGCATGGGGTCGTAGTAGGATGTAATCTCGAGACCCTCTTTCACCCCCGTATCGTGCCTGATGTTGATGCCGTGGGGCACATCCACCTTCGTCAGCCGGCCAGTGGATGGCATGAAGTCCTGCTCCGGGTCCTCGGCGTAGATGCGGCATTCTATGGCATGACCTCTCTGCTGAATATCATCCTGCTCCAGTGTCAGGGGCTCTCCGGAGGCGATTCTCAACTGCCATTTCACAATATCGATGCCGGTCGTCATCTCGGTTATGGCATGCTCCACCTGAAGCCTGGTGTTCATCTCCAAGAAATAAAATTTTTTATTTCCATCCACCATGAACTCCACGGTGCCAGCGTTTGTATAACCTATGGACTTCGCCGCCAGTATCGCCGCTTCACCCATCTTCTTCCTGAGTTCCTCGTCGATGGCCATCGAAGGCGTCTCCTCAATGACCTTCTGATGCCTTCTCTGAATCGAACATTCTCTTTCAAACAAATGCAATATCTTGCCGTGCTCGTCTGCCAGTATCTGGAATTCTATGTGCCTGGGGCCTTCAAGGTACTTTTCCAGGAGCAGTTCATCGTTTCCGAAAGAAGACTTCGCCTCCCTGCGGGCCGATGCCACGGCATCGTCCAGCTCTCCCATGGAGTCCACCACTTTCATGCCCTTTCCGCCGCCACCGGCTGTTGCCTTGATGAGCACCGGGAACCCGATCCTCTCGCAGGACTGCTCCAATGTTTCATTCTCCTCCTCGCCCGTGAAACCGGGAATGACCGGCACCCCTGCATTCTCCATCGTTCTCTTGGCCCCGATCTTGTCACCCATGCCGCGAATGACCTCGGCACTGGGTCCGATGAATTTAAGGCCGGCCTTGGCGCAAGCCTCGGCAAATTCAGCCCTTTCGGAGAGGAATCCATAACCCGGATGGACGGCATCTGCACCGCATTTTTCTGCGATGTCCAGTATTTTTAGGATATTGAGATAGCTCTCGGCCGGCGTGGGATCTCCCAAGGGGTAAGCCTCGTCTGCCGTGTGCACGTGCAGGGAATCGGCATCGGCATCTGAGTAAATGGCCGCCGTCTTTATTCCCATCTCCTGGCAGGCGTTGATCACGCGAACCGCTATCTCGCCCCTGTTGGCTATCAAGACCTTTTCAATCATGGTCTATTCTCCATGCCGGTTTCCGCTTTTCCAAAAATGCCGCAATGCCCTCTTTCCCCTCATCCGATGCCCTGAGGTCGGCGATGGCGGTTATGGAACGGTCCAGATAACCCTTCTTCCGATACTGGTTGACCAGTTTTTTGGACTCGGCGATGGCATTGGGACCGCTTGTTCTGAACTGGCCCACAACCTCTCCGATAGTGCCGTCAAGGTCATGCACCGAGCCGTCAATCAGCCCGATCTCGCAGGCCAGTGGCGATTCAAACCTCTCTCCGGTCATAAAAAACTGCTTTGCCTTCTTTGTCCCGATCCTCTCGATCACCCATTTGGATATGACCGCGGGTATGAGCCCAAGCTTCGCCTCGCTCAAGGAAAACTTGACATTGGGCACGGCAAATGCGAAGTCGCAGACCGCCACAAACCCGACACCCCCGCCCAAGGCCGCTCCATTGACCCTGGCGATGGTCGGAAAGGGACAGTTCTCTATGGCCACGAACATATCAGCCATCTTCCTGGCATCCTCGATGTTCTCGTCTTTGGAATACCCGGCCATCTTCTTCATCCAGTTTAGGTCGGCTCCCGCACAAAAACTCTTTCCATTTCCTGTTATTACGACGGCCGCTATGCCCTCCTCACCCGTCAATCTGCCGAAGAAATCCGTAATCTCGGCTATCATCAGGTCGTTGAAGGCGTTGTGAACATCCGGCCTGTTTAGTTCCAATCTCACAACATCATTTTCGACAATAGCCAGTATGGTTTCGTATCTCATGTCAATCCCGTCTGCACGAAGAAGATGGATTGTGCTGATAAGTAATTTTCGTTGTCGGGGTTCGACATATGTCGAAGTCATGGTTCCCATAAATTATGATCCAGATATAAAATTTGATAATTATAACACTAATCAAAAGACACATATACCATTCTACATTTCATGACTGTGTGATTCACATGGATGAGAAGAAAAGCAGTGCACATGGAATTCGCTGGGACCTGACCGACCTTTATGCGGGCATCGACGACCCGAAGATCGACAGCGACATCCAGTCCTTGAAACAGAGAGCTAGCTCATTTGAAAGCAAATACAGAGATGCGGTGAAACCCGGAATAAGCCCGGGCCAGCTGTCGGAGGCCGTGAAGGAGCTGGAGTTGATATTCCAGGATGCGGTTAAGCCGTTATATTTTGCACACCTCACCTTTTCGGAAGACTGCACCAACCCGGACAACGGCGCCCTCATCCAGAAGACCCAGCAGGAGTTCACCAACATCAAGAAAAACCTGATTTTCTTCGAACTGGCCTGGTGCAACATCGATGATGCCGAGGCCAAGGCCTTAATGGACGCGCCGGAGGTTGCCAAATACAAGCATTACCTGGAAGTAGAAAGACAGAGAAAGCCCCATCAGTTGTCTGAAGGAGAGGAAAAGCTCTGGGATGCACTGGCCAACACCGGAAAGGTCGCTTTCTCAAGGCTGTTTGACGAGACCATGGGGCATATGGTCGTCAAGATGGTGGAGGATGGCGAGGAGAAGAGCATGCCGCTGGATGCTGCCCTCAACTACCTAAGGAACCCAGACAGGGAAAAGAGGATAATGGCCCACAAGGCCGTCACCGAGGCCCTGGACGAGAAGATGTCTCTGCTTACTTTCATTTTCAACACCCTGGTTCAGGACCATTACACCCATGACGATTTCAGGAAGTACGAGCACCCCATGGCTGCCAGGAATCAGACCAACGAGGTGGATGATGAGACCGTTGAAAGTTTGTTGACCGCCACCGACAAGAATGTGGGACTTGTAGAAAGGTACTACAACCTCAAGAAGCGCATCATGGGACTGGACACCCTGTATGACTATGACAGGTACGCGCCGATTCTTCCGATTGAAAAAGAATGCAGTTACGAAGATGCCAAGAAGATGTCCCTTGAATCATATT
>JAGLSY010000122.1 GCA_023135545.1 Thermoplasmata archaeon
GATTATCTGAATTCAATCGGACTGGCTCCTTCAGATTACGAGCCGGTATGGGCCGATGATGATGCCAGTTACCTGATGGAGAAGGAATATGACCTTTCGGCCATAGAGCCGGTGGTCGCCTGTCCCCACCAGGTCGATAATGTGAAGAAAGCGAAGGAAGTGAGCGTCAAGGTGGACCAGTGCCTCATCGGAACCTGCACCAACGGCCGCTTATCTGATTTGGAGGCGGCGGCCAGCATCCTGAAAGGAAAGAAGGTTGATCCGGATACCCGCCTGCTGATACTTCCGGCCTCGAAGAAGATATACGAAGAGGCGTTGGATAGTGGGATAATAAGAACTCTGAGTGAGGCGGGAGGCGTTATTCTGCCTCCGGGCTGCGGCCCGTGCCTCGGGGCCCACCAGGGAGCACTGGCTCCAGGAGAGAAATGCATAAGCACGGCCAACAGGAACTTCAAGGGAAGGATGGGGTGCAAGGATGCCGAGATCTACCTGGCCTCGCCGCAGACCGTTGCCGCATCTGCAATCACTGGCCGCATAACAGACCCCAGGGAGTTGGTTTGAATGAATTCACTATCGCTCATCATTCAACTCAAAACCTCCAAAATTATGGAGGTTCTCCCATGAAAGTCTGGAAGTACGGAAACAGCATCAACACGGACATGCTCTTCCCAGGCAAGTACACGTACACCTGCAGCGTCGCGGAGGAGATAATACCCCACATGCTGGAGGACCTGGATACCGAATTTGCGAAAGGTGTTCAATCCGGTGATGTCATATTCGCCGGCCGCAACTTCGGATGCGGCTCGAGCAGGGAGCAGCCGACCGTGGGATTCAAGGCAATCGGCATCAAGGCCATAGTGGCCGAGGGATTTGCCAGGATATTCTACAGGGCTGCAATCAACCAGGGCCTGGTTCTCATCGAGTGCCCGGAAGCGGTGCAGGCTTACAAGGAGGGCGATGAAGTCAGCCTGGACATTGATGCCGGAGAGATTATCATCGGAGGGCAGAAGTTTAACTTCCCCAGCCTGCCAAAGGAGATACTGGCCATCAGGGATGCCGGCGGCCTGCTGGCCTACACCAGGAAAAAACTGGAGAGTTAGGGAATTCAGGGGAAGATGCCTGGGAGAGTAAAAAGGTCAAGTAACTGCCCAAACTCACAGAACCGCTGATGCCAACATTCTTAAACAGGTTCGTATTTCAAGGGTTTGTGCCCGAATGGGGTAGCTTCATCATGGAGCAAGAAGCTTTAAATTCACCTTGCTCCTGATGCTACAAAGGATATCCTGAAAGCTTGCGGAGCTTTTGACCCGGATTCGAATTCCGGTTCGGGCATTTTTCATTGCTCAAACTTGAGCAATGAAAAGATTTATATAATAACCAAAGAAAAGTATATAATTCATATGTTACATACCAGGTATTGTGACATCTGGAAATATATGTCCTGTTTGTGGTGGTGGTATCAAGGAAGATGAGGGGGCCTGCAGCGTATGCGGCACCGTTTTCGTACCACCCGAGCCAGACCAATCCGAAACCGCTCCAGTAGAGACTGAGGATACAGCCCCCGAGTCAATCAAATGCCCGGACTGCGGCAACATGGTTCCGGCAGGGAAAAACATCTGTGACGAGTGCGGCTCGAGGATAGGAATGGCTTCGGAAGATGAATACGAGGATATGGAAGAGCCAGATGAAGATGAGGAAGAAGTTGAGGAAAGAATTGTCGATGTCGGAAAAGAGGTGGACGAGCTTGACCAGGGCCCCATCGAGATAGACGAGGATTTTGACCCTACTAATCTCGGCAAGGACATGGAGGATATACTCAAGCTGCCGGGTGTGGGACCATTGAGAGCCAAAATATTGATGGAGGCTGGCTACACTGATTTGATAAAGCTGAAAAGGGCTTCTGTCATGGAACTTATAAAAATCAAGGGCATCGGCCGGAAGTCGGCCGGAGAGATAAAAACGGCACTGAGAGATATGAAACTCCAGGACATACGGAGCAAGGAGCTGGACCTGGAAAGCATCGAGAAGGAAGGAGCCTGTCCCCTGTGCAACACCATTGTCAGTGTTTATGAGTCGGCTTGCTACGAGTGTGGAACCACCCTGAGGGACCATCACGCGCAGGTGGTGGAGGGAGACCAGGACTCCATGGCACTGGCCTATTATGATACCAAGCTGAAAGAGGACCCAAATAACAAGGAAATGTGGTATGCCAGGGGAGCCACGATGATAAAGATGGAGGAGTTTGACAAGGCCCTCTCATCCTTTGACAAGGCACTGGAGATAGACCCGAACTACCAGAATGTCTGGATATCCAAGGCAGAGGTCTTCAACAAGATGGGTGAGCCAATGAAGGCCGCTGACTGCTATTCGCATGTAATTTCAACAACTGGCATAGAGACCGACTACGAGCACATTGATGAGGCACTGGAGAAGCATGACCGGGCCATGGAAGAGAAGGAGATGGGGGCCGACGAGCAGATTACCTCCATGGAATTGGATGAAGCAGAGGAGGAAGAAATAGACGACGAAGTAATATCCTTTGAGGTTGAAGATGACGTGGCCGAGGAACCTGAAACGGAAACGGTGCCCGAACCAGAGCCAGATGATGAAGAAGTTGAGTACGAGGAAGTCGAGGTCATCGAATATGTGGAAGTGGAGGAGGATGAGGCAGCTG
>JAGLSY010000123.1 GCA_023135545.1 Thermoplasmata archaeon
TTCGAGATTTTGCCTGCCGAGTATGAGATCCTCAATCTGGCAAAGACACCCCTTCCACTTGGCGTGGTTGACAAGGTGGATGCCGACCTGGACACCAGGCTGAACAACCGCTTTCTGGACCTCAGAAAGGAGGAGATATTCACCATTTTCAGGGTGCGCAACGTCGTGCTAAGGAAAGCTAGGGCCTTCCTTCAGGACGCCGGTTTCGAGGAGGTCAACACCCCCAAGATCGTGGCTGCCGGAGCAGAGGGCGGCTCCACCCTTTTCACGCTGGATTATTTCGGCAAACCCGCTTACCTGGCCCAGTCATCCCAGCTTTACAAGCAGACTCTCATGGCATCGGGCTTTGACAGGGTCTTCGAGATCGCCCCCGCTTTCAGGGCGGAAGAGTCCGACACCGTGCGCCACATTGCCGAGTTCACGTCACTGGACGTGGAAATGTCATTTGCCAACTCGTCCGAGGATGTGATGAATGTTCTGGACGCCATGATATGCCAGATACTTGCCAGCCTGGATGCCGAGATGGGCGATGAGATAAGAGAGATGAACCCCGATTTCAAAGCCCCGGAGGGCAACCTGAGGAAGATAACATTTGCCGAGGCCAAGGAGATGCTGGCAGGGGCCGGAAAGAATCTGGAAGGAGATCTGGACACCGAGGCGGAAAAGGTGCTGGGCCAGATAATTAAGGAAAAGTTCGACGAGGATATTTACTTCATCACGGACTTCCCAAGTGAGCTCAAGCTCGGAACCTTCTATGCCAGGCGTGTCGACGACAACCCCGAATTAACAGGTTACTTCGACATGGACTACCGGGGCCAGGAGATCGTTTCCGGAGGAATGAGGGAGCACAGGTATGATATTCTCATAAAACAGATGGAGGAGGCCGGCCTGGACCCCGGGGCTTTTGATTTCTACCTGAAAACCTTCCAGTACGGCATGCCGCCCCACGGCGGATTCGGCCTGGGAATCGAAAGACTGGTCCAGATGATCCTCAACCTGTCGAACATAAGGGAATGCGTGCTGTTCCCGAGGGACATGCACCGCCTGGAGCCGTAGAGTTCTGTGAGTTCATGGAGTTAGTACTGTTGGGTATTGTACTCTTGAGTTTGTGGAGTTTAGATTGACTGTCCAGATTCTAACTCTCCATATCTGACAGTTAAAAAATAGCCGATGCCGATCATCAATATGCTTCCAACCGTTATCATCAGGAACTGGCTGACACTCCATAGATTGAAGATTCCCCAGCTCTCCTCTGCCTGGACCATCGTTGAGATAATCAAAAGCCCGATGTATGTTACAAAAAAGATGGTTCCGAGAATCACCATGGCCTTTCCTATCCTGTCCAGGTCGATGATGCCTGGCCCGGATTCCGCATCGATCTCGGCCTCAATTCTTCTTATTTCCGCTTCGGCTTCCGCGTCCGAACTCCCGAACAACTCTTCCTCTGCCATGATGAATATATGGTCTTGCTGATTTATTAAGTTATCCCCAAGCTCTATAGATTATCTATGTTAACAGAAATTATGAAATCGTTTTCCCAATAAGCATTAATAAAGTAATAATCATCATTATATACATTACATTTTCATATTTTCGGGACCCATACCACCAAAATATTTTTATCAATTGAGTGACATTTGTATATTTTGGAAGATAGCGTGGGCTATTCTGAAGAAGAGACGGCACAAGGCAGTGGCACTGATGACAAATACCAGAATGCAATAGAAAAGATCATTGAAATTCAAAGCCAGATAGAAGAAGGCGGGCGGCAAGGGGTTGATTTCTCCGAAGAAGAAAGCCTGCTCTGGGGTGCCAAGCTGATGCTGGAAGGCGAAGGTTATGCCTCTGCAAATGAGCTTATCGAGCAGTGTTCGGCCATGGTCAGCAAGAAGCTTCGTCAGTTCAATTACCTAAATAATGCCATCATCAAGGCAAAGAATCAAATTGCCCGTGCATATGAGAATGGCGGGGATATTGAGGAAGCCAACAAATTATTGGAGCAGGCACAGAACTGCCTTGAGGAAGGAAATTACAAGACAGGAATATCCTATGCCCTCAAATCCGTGAATTCAGCTTTTGATGAGATAAGCAAACATGAATCCTGGCGCGTCGAAGCGGACGTCTGGAAGGAATAAGTATAATTATAATGTAAAATCCTTTTAGGTCGCATGACCATTTCCGAAGCAAAAATAGAAAATGTCGAGAGGATATTATTCGTGATCAACGAGAGCAATCGGAAATATTACAAGTCTATAGTGCCGCCAGAACATTACAGAGAGCCGGTATTAACATATGATGAACTTCTGAGAATATTTGAGACGATGACATTTTTTACTTACAAAGAAGAAGATGAGATCGTCGGTGTCGCTGCTCTGGAACATTTAGTGCAATTGGTCGAGAACCCCTCAGTCTTTAGGCTGGGGATGAATCGACCAGCTACTAACAAGTATACCGCCGTATGTCCATCAACAAATCATCAGATGGACGCAGAGTTTAAATCTCTGCGAGTTTGGGCATATGGCCTATTGAATGTGAACTTCCAGGACAGAATATCAACGCCAGGTCATTTATGGCCTGGTAGTTTACAAGGTGAAAGAGCTGATCTGCATTGGGTCTATATTCTACCAGATAATCAGAAAAAGGGCATTGGAAGTTCGTTGGTAAAACATATTGAAGTGGAAGCAAAAAGAAGAAGGATCCGAATATTAAGAGTCCCAACTGCGGAAAAGGCATTTTGGGCAAGAAGCTTCTATTTGAAATTAGGATATGAAATAACTGGAAGGGAAGAAAGGCCAGAAGGGTATCTGACTATTTTTGAGAAAGAGATTTGCTCGATATTATAAGGATGAATAGTTCTGAGGGCGCCATTCTATGAGTTATGTTTTTTAGTCGTCGGAATCTGACTTCTCAAATACATTGTCCAGATTAACATCTTTTGGTGATTCACGACGGCCTTTCTTTTTCGTAGGCTTCTTCTTTTCTTTCTCTTTTTCGATAACCGATTTGATGCTTTCTTCATATTCTTTTCTCTTGAATGTAAGATTTCCCTCAGCAGTGGGGTTATTAGAATTAAGTGCTGTAATTACATCTACGTTCATCCTTTCAGGATAAAAATCAAAATTTTTATCTTCTTCAACACCTAAAATATCAAAAGGCCTTTCAACTGAGAGATATTCTTCAAATTTTTGAGCAGAAGATATCTCAACGATTAACTTATAAATCTCATCTATGTCTAAAACAGAAGCCGCTCTTGCTCGTCTACCATATCTAAAAGCCTGAAATACACCTTGTCTATCAAATCTTCTTGCAGCACCTTGTCTATTCCATTCTCTTTGTGCTTCAAGCCTTTCCATAACATCTTTAGGAACAGAATTTGTAAAACATCTTTGAATAGCGACCTTAATCCCAATATCAATTTCGCGAATGGAAAGAGCATCCCACCATCCTTTGAGAATATTTGTATCTTTAAGATGGCAAGCTAACCAATACTGGTCAGTATTATTGTCTTTATTTGGATTTGTACTTGGTTGTATTCTTATAAGGTAATTTAACAATGTATCTGATATCTTCCCATTTAAAGTCAGGAGAAAAGATTCAGAACTCTTTGGTAGTTGATTGGTTTTGAAAATATATCTTCCATCTTGAAATTCCCAAACTCCAGTTATCTGTTGAAAATGATTATCAATCATCTCCTTAATTTGAAAATTATTGTAAGCTGGAATCTCTATCTTACCTATTGTATTTCTGCGAAGACCTTTGGGTATTGTTAAAGACAATTTGAGTTCGCTTCTTCGGGTTTTATAATTTATATCAAAATTTGTCACTTCAGGTTTATATGGCCCAAGTTTCTTTTTAACATTTTCTATCCAACTTATTGCCTCTTCAGAATCATCTTTAATCTTTTTAGTAGTAGCTATTGTTTCTTTGCATGCAAGAACACCTGTTGCTACAGTTGCTGCAGTCGCTGGATCAATCAATCATCTCACCTCTTATAATATCAATTACCTTGCTTTTAATCTCTACTTCAATCGGGATAAAAATCTTATTTTCTTTACTTCGTTTATCAATCACTTTTATGGGAATCATTAGAGTTTCATATTTATTTCCAAGGGCATCATTATAACATATTTCTATATCAATATGATCAGTTGTTTGTTTAATTAAAGCAGAAGTATCTGCATCTCGCAGATATACATTTTCAGAGGGGTTTCTTTTAAGTGCATTAATCAAGACATCAAGAATAATCTGATCGAATTTTGAATATAACATTTCAGTGAAATTAGGGGTTTTTACTTTTTCTTCTAACCAACTTCGTAATTCTTCAGCATCTTCATTTTCTAATAAATCTGAAGGGAGTTCTTTTCTGATTACAAGTCGTTCTGAGAATCGTTTAATTTCTTCAATGAGTTCTTCTTTTTCAAATTGTACTTCAAAGCCATCAGAATCAACGAATCTTGAAATACCGTCACTTTCTTCTAATTTATTGACTAGTTTCTCTCCATTTTCTGTTGTTTTTTCATCTAAATCCTCTTCAAAAAGGAGATTAAGTAATTCATAATAGAATTTCTCTCCAGTGTGACTCCATTTCCCCCCTATTTTCACCCTCATATCAAGAAACACATCACCAAATCCTACATAACTCAATTGGATTTTGATGGAAGGTGATTTCGAAGCTTCTATCTGATCGTCTAATAACATCTCTTTTGGATAGGCCTGAACAGTAACAAATGGTCGAAACAAACGAGCAGAAAGTCTTTCTTGGTGAATAATCTTTGACTTTGAAAGAAAATCTATTATTACGTCTTCTTCGATTGTTTCAGAATCGAAAATATCATCGTTGGAAATTGCGAGGCCAAAATATCCATCGTCTGCCAATTCATCAATTTCAATAATTTGATTACAGGCAGTACAGTTTTTAACATTCATCATATCCTTTACAACAAAGCCATCTGGAACTGTCACTCGAATGATATCATATTCTGTATTTTTCTCCCATTTTAAATGAAGAGGGATTTCTTCACCCCGTAACGCCCAGGGTGCAATATAAGTTTCAGTTAATTGTATCTTAATACCACCTTTAACATCAGAGAGTAAAATTCTACGTGTAATTAATGTTTTGGTAATCTGTACAACAGCGCCCATAGTAGGCGTCATACTGTGTTCGCTTTTGTCCTGGCAAAAGCTGATTTTTCTCTGTAATATCGGTGGAAAAATCAACAAAACCAGGAGATGACAGCTATGGAAAGAAATCCTCTCAAACCACATTGGATTATCTGTGTAGTTGATTTCGAGCAGGATAACCCGAGTTTTCTTTTTGTATTGAACCTTTTTCTTTTGGAGGGTTATCCAGCGCAGAAATCAAAAAAAGAAAAAGCTTCAGGCTTATGCAAACTGGTCACTAATTTCCAGTTTTTTTATATACTCGATTTTCTCTTTCAGGGTTAAGCAACAATGAGGGAGTCATGATAACATGAGCAGTGCAGTCAATCTGGAAAGGCCAGGCAAGATAAACAAGCCGATCATCAAGATAGAGAAGATGTCCAAGACCTTCGTATCCAAGGACAGAAAAGGTGTTTTCAAGGGCAAGATGAAAAAGGTAGAGGCATTGAAAGAGGTCGACCTGGAGATCATGGAAGGCGAGATATTCGGCCTTCTGGGGCCCAACGGTGCCGGAAAGACCACCCTTATCAAGTGCCTTACAACCCTCCTCCTCCCGACATCTGGCCAGGCTGAAATTAACGGCTACAACCTGATGAAAGAAGATAACATGGTAAGAACCTCGATGGGCTGCATGCTGATGGGTGAGCGCGGCATGTATTGGAAATTGACCGGCCGGGAGAATCTGGATTACTTCGGGGCCCTGTATCACATTCCCAAGCCTGTCAGGAAAAAGAAGATAGATGAGCTGATCGACCTGCTCAAGCTTCAGGACTTCATGGACCGCACCGTGGAGACATACTCCAGCGGCCAGAAGATGATACTGGCCTTTGCCAAGGCCCTCATCAACGAAGCCCCCATCCTTGTCCTGGACGAGCCGACGGTGACGATGGATGTTCACGCGGCCAGGGAATTGAGGGAGATAGTCAAGGACTTGAATGCCAAGGGCCACACAATTCTCTACACCACCCACATCATGCAGGAAGCCGAGGAACTGTGCGACCGTATAGCCATCATCGACAAGGGGATCATAATGGCCATCGGCACCCCCGAGGAACTGAAGATGATGGTGGAGCACGAGGACATAGTCACGGTGGAGGGGATCATCAGCAAGGACGCGGTCCTGGCCCTGAAATCAATACATGGTGTCAAGGATTCGATTATCACATCCGAGAAGAACGGCCTGTCGGTTATCTCGGTCACTTGCGAGAACAGCCGGGAGATACTACCCGGGATAATCGAGACCATCACCCGGCACGGCGGTAGAATCGAGTTGATCAGCCCGGAAACCGTATCACTGGAGGATGTGTTCATCAAGCTGACCGGCCGCTCACTCAGCACCGATACCAGAGAAGTTATCAAGGAAGAGAAATCCGGACAGAATTAGTTGAGATATGTGATCAAAATGAACAGGCAGGGATTGAGCGAGATAAATTTCCGGAACAAGATGGACCTGGTGTGGACGGTAGCCGTGGCAAGGTTCAAGACGCTGGCCCGTTACAAGGGCTGGCTGATAATGGATGTCAGCATTCCCATAGTCTTTGCCGCGCTTCCTGTGCTCCTGGGCATGGCACTGGGCGGGGCCAACGCCGCGTCCAACTTCAGTACCAACCTGCAGGAATTGACCGGCGCATCAACCGAGAACTTCCAGATATACATGCTCATCGGGGCCAACGTCTTCATGATCGTTTCAAATTCCCTGTGGCAGGTGGGTTTCTGGATACGTCGTGAGAGAATGACCGGAACCCTGGAAACCATCTATCTGGCTCCCGCATCCAGATTGCTTGTTCTAGCCGGTGTGTCCCTGTACGCCAACCTGCGCTCCATCCTAGTATTCTTCATCTCATTCACCATCGGATGCCTGATATTCGGTGTTCAACCTTTTCAAGGTCAGTTCCTTCTGGCAATCCTGTTTCTGCTGGCCGGCCTGATCCCGCTGTGGGGCGTTAGCTTCTTCTTCGGCAGCATCGTCATGAAACTGAAGGAGGCCAATGCCATTATCAATGTCGTCCAGCTGGGCATCAGTTTTCTCATGGGCGTTTACTTTCCGATCGAGATATTTCCCAAGGTATTGCAGTGGGTGGCCCTCTCTTTCCCGCCGACCTGGATGACCAACGGTGTACGCTCCTCCATCCTCGGCCTCAGTTATTTCCTGGACCAATGGTACCTGGATTTTGCGGTTCTATGGCTCTTCGCCCTTCTGTTCCCGATCATGGGCCTATTCGCCTTCCAAAGAATTGAAAATAGCATCAAAAAGAACGAGGGGGTGG
The DNA here is from genome assembly GCA_023135545.1 of Thermoplasmata archaeon. Lineage (GTDB taxonomy): Archaea > Thermoplasmatota > Thermoplasmata > SG8-5 > JAGLSY01 > JAGLSY01. The sequence continues at coordinate 7,428 of JAGLSY010000123.1, forward strand.
GCCACTTTTGACGCCTGCTGTCAAACACCACACCTTCAAGGACGGGGCCATGTCCTTCATTACACAGTCAAAGAAGCACTTCATCGTTATGGCCCGCTACCCCATCAACTTCGTTGCCAGTTTCGGCGTGATAATCCTATTCATGATGATGTTCGTCCTGGCCGCAATGATGTTCACCGACCCCAACGACCCGGATTCATCCACCGCTTTCACAGGCATTATCGCCTATGGCTTTATCCTCTTCATGTTCCTGACCAGCACCCTCTGGGACATAGGTTACACCATCAGGGACGAGCAGATGCAGGGAACCCTGGAAAGTTATTATCTAACACCGGTGAACAGATTCAGCAACATGATATCCAGAATTTTCGCCTCGTTCATCTGGACCGCCCTCAACACGG
>JAGLSY010000124.1 GCA_023135545.1 Thermoplasmata archaeon
GAGATGCCCTCCGCCTTTTTCTTCATGCCGGATACCGCAACCGACAACTCCGGAAGGGCCGCTCCGGGCCCGATAATCAGTATTCCGATAAGGGTGTTGGTGATGCCCAGGTCCTTGGCAATGATCTCGGCATTGTTAACGACCAGCATACCCCCCATGATAAGAATCAGAAGCCCGACAGCCACGATTCCGAACTGCTGGAATGTATTTATCTCCTTGTGATTTTTGTTTTTTATCTCCTTTTTGATGTTGCTAGCAACATGATCCTGCTTGTTGATGGACAGCAAATAAAAGACATATATCATTATCAGGACGAGGCCTTCCCATCTTTCCACACGGCCGTCCATTCCTACCAGGAAAAAGCTCCCTAACGCGACAAAGAGCATCGGCACGTCCCTCTTGAAGGTGCGCTTGTTGGCATACATTATCCCGACAAGGGCCGCGGCACCCAGAATAAAGGTTATTTGAGTTATCTGGCTCCCGATTATGAGGCCCACGGCGATGCCGCTCACCTCGGCCCCGGCATTTACACGAAGGCCAGTATACACATTGGTGAAGATCTCGGGAAGTGAGGTTCCCACTGATACCAATGTCAGGCCGATGACCGCCTGGCTTATGTCGAATTTGATGGCCAGTTTCTTCGAGGCGTCTACCGTCAGGTCGCTTCCTTTCCAAAGAAAGACAAAGCCAATTATCAATAATAATAGTTCCAGCATCATTTGTTTCAGGGGGAGAATATGATAAATCAATATAAAGATAATTTGGGAAAGCCCGATACCACTAGGCCCTTGTGAGACTTAACTGGACACGATCCAAATTCAAAGGGTCCCAGTAGTTGATAGCATGGGTTACAACAATACCCAGTGTGGTGGGGGAGGTAGGAGGGCATAGAGAGCACCACAGAAGGATGTTTCAACGCGCTGGCTGGGAAAGAAAGCGGGCACCCCTCCCAATCTAAACATTTATATCCAATATTTGACTAATCCAGATGTTGTTATGATACACGACTTCGCAATCATAGGAGCCGGACCGGCAGGCGCAATGGCAGCCAGAAAACTCGAAAAACTGGGCGCGGATTACATACTGCTGGACAAGGCCGAATTCCCCAGGAACAAACCCTGCGCAGGGGTGCTCTCCCCCAAGATAAATTCCCTGATTGAGATTCCAGAGGAAATAATCGAAAGGCCGCTGACCGGCTATCGCATATTCGGGCCCTCCGGGATGGTCGTGGAATCAGAATTTCCGGATAAGGGATGCATCGTTAAACGAGAAAACTTCGATGAGTTTCTGATCAAGGCATCCGGGAGCCAGCCAGTCAAAAATCATATCACGGAGATTGTCGAGGAAGGGAATTATTATGAGCTGCGAGGCAGGGATGGGAATCTGCAGGCCAGGTATGTCATCGGAGCCGACGGTGCGGCCTCGGCGGCCCGGAAGACCTGCGGCAGCCAGATAGGCAAGGTCGCGATTTCCGTGCAATACGAATTTTCTTTGGATGAAGAGAGGGTGAGCGAGAGAATAGGGAACTGGTTCGAGGTCTTCTACCTAATGGAATACGGTTATGGGTGGCTCAGCCCCATGAAGGATGGTATGAAGGTGGGTATAGGGATACTGGCCGAGAAAAAACCGGATATCTGGGGAATGGTGGAGAGATTCCTGGACCATCCCCTCATCGGCCCAAAAATAGACGATGCCAAGCTGATGAACAAGGAAGCCCATTCGATTCCCATGTCCGGGCCGACCGAGGTGCTGGCATCCGGTAAAATCCTGCTTGCCGGGGATGCCGGAGGGTTTGTGTATCCGGGCACCGGCGAGGGAATTTACTATGCCATGGGATCCGGGGAGATCGCGGCAGAGGTCGCCCATCGCCACATGGCCTCGCAGGGAAACCTGGTCCTTGAAGATGAATATAACAGGGAACTGGAAGCCGCCGGGCTTCTGGCACTTCGGGATATCGATTTCATAGAAGATAACCTGTCCAGCTCCGAAAATGCTGAGAAGTATATTAAACGATTAAAATTCATGGCTGATAGGTCTTAATTCTGGTTTAGGTCTTGATTTTGGTCTTGTTCTAGCCCATATTTTTGAGAATGAGTTTCAAAAGCTCGATCCTGAACTCTGTTTCGTTTTCAAAATCACCCAGATAAGCTTCCTGCTCCCTGCCCAGGTCATAGCAGGTGGTGGAATCGATATCAAATAGGATTCCCGGAAGGCCAGCATCCTCGAAATCCTCGATATGTTTCTCGTAAAAGGCCTCGCAGCAGCTTCCCAGGAACATCTTTTCCCCCCTGGCCTTGAGCTCATTGAGATTCACGATAAGGTCCTCGAAGCTGATTATGGTGATGGGCTCCATGCCCCTTTCCTCGGCCAGCTGGTAGGCCTCGCCGATGTTGCACTCCCCGCATACGGCACAATCCCTTTCCCTCCGGTAGCCGCAGGCCGTGGATTTGGCACAGTAGGGCAGCAGTAACACATTGCAATCTTTCAGGCTCATCTCGGGCTGGCACACCCTGAATACCTTGTTTATGTGCTCGATTGGAATTCCTATTTTCAGGAATTCCAACTTGTCAACCGCCTTGAAGATGGCATTGATAAAATCCTGCGGCACGATGCCGGGCATCTCTATCTCCCTGGAATTGAAGAACTGAGCCAGTATCTTCTCGAGTTTGGCTTTTTCAAGAGGAGCATCCTTGAGAACGGCCTCCATGTCGTATATCACCCTGTTGGGAAATATGAAGAAGTCGCCGGTTATCAGGGCCGCCTGGATGCGCTTGTTGGGAATGTCGACCACCAGTGTCGTTCTTATCAGACCGCCAGGCACCTTGTATATCGACCTCAGAACCTGCCTGGACCCGACAGGCCTCCGCACTCCGTATACCCATTTCTCGGCCTCGAAATCCGGTGTCCTTTCCTCCAGAAGCCGCCTTTCAAGCTGAGTCATCTCCCTTCTGGTTATGTTCACATCGAATACCTCTGAAAATCCCTTGATTATCGCATCCTTGACGGCATCGGTAGGAGGCAATTCCTCCAGCTCCCATTTCAGGCATGTTACTCGCTCTTTGGCAGATTCTAACTCTTTTGCTTTCAGCTTTTCAAGTGGAATTCGCAATGCCCTTATCATTGATTCAACGTCAAAATCTGTCAGCAGGGTTCCCTGAAAGAAAAATGCATTTCCCTCGAATGACCCTCCAGTTCCTGAAATTTTTCTACCTTGAACCTCGATATCATTCCTTGGCCGAAACTCTGCATCCACGCCTAATTTCTTCATGCCCTGGACAGCTCCCTCTGACACCTTGGCATATAATTTGTCAATGTTCTTTGGTATGTCTGAATCCCACCTTGAGGCTATGAGCTCCCAACCAATCTGAGGCTCATCCAGATAGATGGTTCCACCTCCTGTTATTCGACGATTGATATCAATTCCCTTCTCATGGCAAAAATCAATTCTCACTTCCTGTTGGATGCTCTGGTGAAAGCCAACAAGCACTGCATGTGGTTTGAACTGCAATAATCTGAGTGTATCTGGAATCTTATCATCATTTCTCAGTTGGAGTAAAATATCATCAAGGGCGATGTTCTGGGCAGCAGTCATCATTCCTGTGTCCAGCAATCTCAGTTCCTTCATTTTTTCCCTCAGAATTTGGTAGGATGGGTATCATTCCGTATACTCGAATATCTGGGACAAGACCATCTTCACATCACTTTCCTCTGGTATGAAAGCAAAGTTGCGAATTGGATTGGATGGTTTTTCATTTCCATATGGGCGATTGCAGGCCACAATGCCGTCACTTCCAGCACATCCAGATGTCATGAAGGCTATTTCCAGGTTCTTAATACCATCAATTTCCATGCCAAAATCTGTGAGCCGACCCTTTTCATCGAATTTCATATTTCCAATATTTCCCAGCTCTTCATTAATAATGTA
>JAGLSY010000125.1 GCA_023135545.1 Thermoplasmata archaeon
AAAAGATAGAAGTACTTGTTGACGGCGGAAAGGCCACACCCGGCCCACCGCTCGGTCCCGCACTGGGTCCTTTGGGAGTCAATGTTGTGGAGATTGTCAAGGTAATAAACGAGAAGACCAAGGCCTTCGTAGGAATGAAGGTGCCTGTCAAGCTAACTATTGACACCAAGACCAAGGAATTCGAGGTATCGGTGGGAACACCACCCACCAGCGCTCTTGTTCTGAAGGAACTGGGACTGGAAAGCGGCTCGGGCAATGCCCCGACGGTCAAGGTGGGAAGTCTCACCATGGACCAGATAAAAAGGGTGGCCGAGATGAAGACCGACTCTCTCCTGGGCAGCAGTCTAAAGGAACGGGTCATGGAAGTATCAGGAACCTGTGTGTCCATGGGCATAGAGGTTGAAGGACTGGACCCCAAGGCATTTCAGGACCAGATGAGAAGGGGCAAGTTCGATAAAGACTTTGAATGATTTTGTCTTGCAGGCTATTGCCATGCCCGCCATCCAGGCCCCCAACCACACTGAGACATCAATAAGACCCACACTGGGAACTACTGGGACCCCCGTTTTCCCCTCCCATTCCCCATATTGCCTCAGCAATCCTTTTACGGTTTAAGCATATTCTACTTGCCATGGAAGAGTTAGTCTTACAACAGCCAGCCCTTATTGGACGAGATGAGGAATTATCTAAATTGAAGAAATCCCTGGACAATGCAATTGCCGGAAAGGGCTCAACAATTTTTATTGACGGAGAAGCCGGAATAGGCAAGACCAGGCTTGTCTCGGAATTGAATATTTATGCCAAAGAAAAAGGCATCAATATCATACAGGGCTGGTGTCTTGCCGAAAGTTTGGAGCCACTTATGCCCATCAAGACGGCTTTGAGGGAGGCCGGAATGTTTCATCTGATATCCGGGGACCCGCCACCCAAAGTTGTTTCGGCATATCTTGTCAACGATGCTGGCATGCTAATGAACAAGGTGGAAAGGGAAGAGTCTGGATTGGACCCAGATATATTTGCTTCCATGCTCCAGGCAGTAGGGAACTTCGTGCAGGACTCGCTTTCAATGATGAATAGCAACTCGGGAGCATTCCTCAACTCACTGGGCTATGGCGAGTACACCATTCTGCTCCAGACTTCCGGCACGTTATCTCTTGCCACCGTCATCACGGGAACCAACAGCGAGTTTCTGATAGATGACATGAAGCGCGTCCTCAAGGAAATTGGAAATAGATTCGATGACTGGGCAGGGGATGTTTCCAAAACAGAGGAAATACAACCGAAGATTTCATGGTTAACAGACTCTGGGAAGTACGATGGTAAGTTCCTGGTTGATGACCCGAAGATTAAACAGGAGAATTTATTTGATAATATTTTACTGGGCATCCAGCGAGCTTCAATGGAGAAGCCATTGATCCTGTTTCTGGACGATTTACAGTGGTCAGACCCTTCGACTCTAAATCTTGTTCATTACCTTTCGAGGAATACCAGGGATAGCAGAGTATTAATTCTCGGAACTTACAGGCCAGAGGACATTGTAGAAGCCCATGGCGGAAAGACCCACCAATTGGAAACAGCCATGCAGAACATGAACCGCGAGGATTTGTTCGAAAAAATAGAATTGAAACGGCTGGGACAAGAAGACACAGGCATGATAATCAACTCTGCCCTTGGCAAAACTTCCTTTGACGATAAATTCTTAAACAAGATTTACAAGGAGACTGGCGGCACCCCATTTTTCATATTGGAGATTATCAAACTCCTCGTAGAGGACGGCTCCATTTCTCCAACCGAGGACGGTATCTGGGAACTAAAAGCAGAGCTTGAGGATCTGGAGGTCCCTTCCAAGGTATATGATGTAATAAAACGAAGGCTGGACAGGCTCATCAAGGAGCAGAGGGAAATCCTGGAATGCGCCAGTGTAGTTGGCGAGGAGTTTGGGTCCGACGTGGTTGCCAGCACCATCGGCCTCAATAGAATTCAACTTCTGAAAAACCTGAGTGAAATAGAAAAATCCCACAAGTTGATTCACTCCTTCGAGAAAAAATACATCTTTGACCATGCCAAGATCCGGGAGGTCCTGTACAACGGCATCATGGACGAACTGAAGCAGGAATATCACAGGATTGTGGCTGACACAATTGCCGAAATCCACAGGGACAATTTAGACGAAGTAATAAATGAGCTGGCACATCATTATTATGAGGCCGGGGATGAGAGGGCTGGGGAGTATCTCATAAAGGCTGGGGACATGGCTAAGGAAAGATATGCGAATGAGGAGGCTATCAGGTTTTATGAGAGTGCAATTAAGATATCTGGCAATGAAGCCAATGCAGGAATTTTTGAAAACCTAGCAGACATCCAGACCTTAATCGGCGAGTATGATATCGCTATCAGATACTTCGAGAAGGCCAAAGAGTCAGCTAAGGACAATGAAGTAAAGGCTAGGAACTTGAGAAAGGTCGGAGATGCCTATGTAAATAAAGGCGAATTTGACAGAGCCTTGAAGATATTGGCCGATGCCAAAGAAGTGGTAGAAGAAGGGACAGCAGAATACGGCAGGATAGTCTTAGGCGAAGTTAAACTCTATGTAAGTAAAGGAGAATTTGACAAGGCCATGCCTCTTATTTTAGAGGGCATAGAGGTATTTGACAAGGCCGGTGCAGACCAGAAGGATATCGCTAATGCCCTCAGGGCTGTGGGCGACATCCATTCGAGAAAGGGTGATTATGGCAATGCCCTTCAATACTATGAAAAGAGTCTAAATGTGATGGAGGAAATAAATGAGCAGCACGGCATCGCGGCCGCGCTCAACAACATAGGCAATATATATAATAACAAAGGCGAGCTGGAACGGGCAGTGAAATTTCATGAGCGCAGCCTGGAGATACTCAAGAAGATAGGGAGTAAGCATGGCATTGCGACCGCGCTCAACAACATTGGCCTCGTGCAATATATAAAGGGCGAGCTGGACCTGGCAGTGAAGTTTCATGAGCGCAGCCTGGAGATCAAAGAGAAAATAGGGGACAACTATGGCATTGCGATGTCGCTCAACAACATTGGCAACGTGCATTATAATAAGGGCGAGCTGGACCAGGCACTGGAGTTTCATGAGCGCAGCCTGGAGATCAAAGAGAAAATAGGGGACAAGTGGGGCATTGCTTATTCGCTCTACAACATCGGCGAAATGTACCACGATAAAGGCGAGATGGTCAAGGCGCTGAAGTATTACGAGCGGAGCCTAGAAATCTCTTTAGAAATTGGAGATAAACACATTTCTATCTATGCCCTATGCGGCCTTGCCGAGGTTAAACTCAAAATGGACGATGTCCAGGCAGGTCTCGAAAATGCTGAGGAGGGCCTTGAGATGGCTGTGGATATCGGTGCGAAGCCAGAAGAAGGTATGGTCCGCCGCGTCCTCGGTATGGTCCACAGGGATATGGAAGGTTGGGACAGAGCAGGGGAGGAGTTCGAAAAATCCATATTGATATTAGAGGAAGTAGGAAATAAAGAAAAGATAGCAAGGACCCTTTATGAGCAAGCCCTCCTCCACATAGCTATGGGCGACCCAGCCAAAGCCCGAGATTGCCTTGAACAATCCTTCTCTGAGTTCGAGCGGATGGGCATGAAATTGTGGGCTGAGAAGTGCCGTAAAGCCCTGGCCGAGCTTGATGGGGCCTAAACAGCCTGTTAGTTTTTTTTGGAATACCTGCCTTCCAGGCCCTGCCATGTTGAAACTTCCGCAGTTGGTGCTGGCTATACCCTCCTTCCACCCCCACCATAATGTGTAATGTTGTAACCCACGCTAGCAATTACTGGGGCCCTTGGCTTGAGAATGTTTCAATTTTTCAATATCACATCTTCAAGCAGGTTTTCAGTATCATGGGAACATTATCCACCACATCCGTCGCCATCATGGAATACCCGAATTCCTCAAATGCCACATCCCCCGCCGCTCCCGACAGGAAGGCCCCCATCCTCGCCGCATTATAGGGCTTCACACCCTTAGCCATCAGTCCCCCGACCAGGCCGGCAAGCACGTCCCCTGTTCCGCCCACGGTCATTGCCACGTTTCCTGTGAGGTTCTTTTTTGTGTTCTGGCCGTCGCTAATTAGGTCTATTTTTCCCTTGAGAAGTATCGTGAAGCCCGCCTCTTCTGCCATCTTCTTGATTGAATTGTCCTCTCTTCCCTCGGCCAGCATCATGAATTCGCCGCTGTGAGGAGTTAAAACTCCGCTCTTTCCGCCCAGTGCCAGCACATCCAGATGCCCTGATAACGCGGTCAAGCCATCGGCATCCACCACCACTGGCTTACTCTTATCCACCTTTGCCAGGAAATTTCTGATGGCTTCCAGGGTTTCCGGACTTCTTCCCAGGCCCGGGCCGATGAGCACGGCATCGTTGGCCTCGCTCATTTCCAAAAGCTCATCAACATGCCCGGTAGCCAGGATGCTGCCTGCCAGTGGCTTTACGATGAAATTGGGCGAGAAGCCTGCTATGACCTGGAAGCAGTTCTCCGGAACGGCTATTGTTACCATATCAGCCCCCACTCCAAGGGCGGCCAGCGCGGCCAGTGTCGGCGCTCCTGTATACGGCCCGCCCCCGATTATCAGCAATCTTCCATTTTCTCCCTTGTGCGACATGGTGTCCGGCAACGGGTAATACACGAACTCCCCGAGGCCCACATTTTCCTCCGCCTCTTTCGGAATTCCTATGTCCTTGACAACTATCTCTCCGGAATTTTCAGGTGTCATACCGGTCTTCGCATCATGGAAGGTGACGGTCATGACCGGCTTGACCCATATATCGGCACCCAGGCCGCTTGGTATGTCAGTTGAAATCACCGTCTTGTTGATGTCATTCATCGAAGTAATCCATGATTTGAAAGGATGTCGTATCGTTCCGGATATGCCAGTGCCCAGCATGGAATCCAGGATTATTTCGTCATCGTCCCAGTCAACAGGGCACGCATTCTCGATTATCTTTACCCCATCACCTATGGCATCCAGCTTGCTTCTGGCCACATCTCCTTTTACCTCTTCTCGGGTCTTGACCATCAGCACTTTGACGCTCCAGCCCAGCTCAGCCAGCACGCCGGCCGCGACGAAGCCGTCCCCGCCATTGTTCCCGGTTCCGCATACTATGGCTATAGTCTTCACGCCCTGCCCGAACCTGGCATTGATCTCATTGGCCAGAGCTTTTCCTGCATTGCCCATTAATTCGTCGGTTCCGACACCCAGCGCCTCGGCATTTATGTCAAGCACCCTTGACTCAAGCGGTTCCATCATCGTTTTCATCCTCCTT
>JAGLSY010000126.1 GCA_023135545.1 Thermoplasmata archaeon
CTTCTCGTCTTCCTCTTTATCAGCTTTATCCTCTGGTTCATCTTCCTCTTTATCATCATCACCAAGATACTTGTCCAGCACCTTGTTGTATAGTTCAAATTCCTCGCTCTGGGCGAACTCCTCGATGGTCTTGTCCGGCAGTTCCTCCAGCATATCATCCAGCATGGTCAGGCATTTGGCCAGCTCTTCTCGGTTACCGGCCATGGCATTTTGGTCGTTTTCCATATTATCCAGCTTCTGCTGTAGTTTCTCCAACCTGTCCTTGAGCTCGGCCTCGTTTTTCTCCATCTCGGCCGCCCTCTTCTCCAACTGCTCCCTATCATGATGAACGTTATCCAATTCACTGCTTATCGATCTTATGACATCATCGGACACCGCACCCCCAATCGAGTCAGAGGCCAGGCTTGATACGGTGGGCTCTCCCTTGCGCTCTATTTTTCCGGTTATGTCAACAGCCAGCCCGCTCCTCATCTTCAGCAGGGGCCTGAATTGCGAGTCATAATGAGTGTCCTTCATTCCCAGCACTCCGATTTCCAGTTGGCCATCAATATCCGATATGTCCAGGGTGCCGTCGAAGACCTCCTCCATGGTGGCCAGTATCTTCTGTGTCTGGGTCCCCTTTTCCAGTATGACGAAGGAGGTGATTCCCCGCTTGTGAAACTTAGCCCTCATGGATTGGGCAAACTGATAGACGGTTCTCAGATCATAATCCCGCAGCGAGCTGGAGAGGGTATCCACCACCGCCTGCACCTCCCTGTCGTAATCCAGCTGCTTCAGGGCCAGATCTATAGCCACTCCCAGATGCATGATGTCCACGGAGGCGCAAAGCACCCCTCCCCGGTCGTCCACACCCATTATTCTCTGATTGCGCTGGCTGTGCCAGTCCACGATTCTCAGCCTGTTACTCTTCATCAGTATTGGAGTCTGGATTCCCTTTTCATGAAATCTGGCTATGTACTCTGATGGCGAGGTCGAGGAAACGACCATGACCAGCCCCTGCTCCTTTGTCATGCAGTCCATTGAAAACTGTGTTATCACCTCGGCGGGAAAGAGGCCAGCCGGTATCAGAACGAGAAAGGAGCCGTGCTTCGGAAGCCCACCGCCGGTCAATATTTCCAGACCAGGTATTCCAGTGACCACTCTATCCACGTCGGAACCGGTGAAGGATTGATAACTGGACCTTCCGATAACCGGGTCGCCGATGGTTATGCCCCTGGCATCGATTTCTATGGGCATCAGGTCGGCACTGAACATACCTGAAAAAGACATGACACCCACTCCGTGCCGCATCAGTCCGTTCTTCAGGCTTCTCCATACCTGCAGCACGCCGTCAAAGTTATCCTGAATGGCGCTCAGCTCCCTGCGCTCGTGCATCTCATCGTTCATGGTCACCAGGCTGAAGCAGTCGTTGGCCCTCAGTTTGGCGCACAGAGCGCTCACGAAGTCCAGCACGGTTTCAAAATCATGGGTTACACTGGCAGGGGATATGAGGTTCACTATGCCCCTTCTGGACGGGTTGTCCCCCATCTTTTGAAAGGCTATGTCCAGAGCCACACCGACGTTGGTGAGGTCGTCCGAACATCTTATGATGCTCCCGTCCACCTCCACGCCATGTACTCTCTCCACATTCTTGGAGTACCAGTCCACAAGTAACAGCCTCTTCTCATCCATGAGCTTTTTTGCGTCAATGCCCACCATCTCGAATCTCTTGATGACCTTCTGTGTAGATTCTGTAGAGTTGACGAATACCACGTCCTCGCCGGCTTCCAGCCCCTTCTTGGCATACAGTATGGAAACCATATCCTTCGCAATCCCCTTCGGGCCGCGGAGAAGAAAGATATACTCTTTTGATATATCGTTGCCCAACGCGTCGTCTATGACAGAAATTCCGAAGTCCACCTTGGAGGACAGAAGACCGCCGTACAATCTTTTCAATATACCCAACTCTTCAACCAGCGTTCCAAACTTGGCAATTTCTGGGGCCACCATGTTCATGGGGACCTCCAGGGAGTTGAAGGAGTCGGACAAACCATTCAGGACCTCGCTGCTTGATGCGTCCGGAAGCAGGTAAATGCGGGCCTCCTCCATGCCCACCTGGATACCCTTAATAAAATCATATTTTTTAAGGACGTTTTCTATGCCCTGTCTGCCGACGCCTTCAGCCCTCAATGCTATCGAAAAGAGTCGAGAAAATATGATTGCCAGCTGATCTATCTCCCTCTCACCCCTCAAATCCTCAAGATCAATCTCTCCGGCGAAGGCAAAGAGGTCTGGAAAATAGGAATTCAAATCATACTTATCGATATCTGCACCATTTGCCTCCTGGAATTTTCTGGCCGGGCCGATTATAGCATCCTTCGCCTCCTCGGTTCCCGAAAATAGCTCTATAATGCTCCTGGCCGCCTTGATAAGGGCCTTTATGGCAATAACCGCCTCCTCGTTGTCCGGGAGTTCTGCGGCATCGATAACCAGGTCTTCGGAAATGCTCAGTCTATTAAGAACGGGATGCTCTTTTCTGTAGCGCCCTATGGCATTCGTGAACTGCAGCTCAATAAGAAGCTCTTTGTTACTATCAAGTATTGCAGAAAGCAGACTGGAACATACGGTAATTCTATTTTTTTCGGCCATCTTTGAGCCCTCTGAGTTCTATCAGAACACCTTGGACTCGGCTGAGACATTTATTCCATTTGAAGTTATCAGAAGCGGATGTTTCGTCGTGTCGTGCTTGGTGAATCTCATCTTTCTCACGGTCAGGGTCCTTCTCAGTTCCCCTTTAACATCTTCCAATCCAAGGACAATGAAAGAATCTGATATGAACTGCTCAATTCCGTATCTTGTCAGCCTCTCGCCCTCAACAGATTCGGTGATCAACAGCGAGGTTAAATTCTTCTCCCTCAGGAAGGAGGCAAATTTGAATAACTCCCTTCTCAGGCGGCCAGGCGAATCCTCGTAGTGCAAGCCGATAGCCGTCACGGAATCGATCGCCAAGCGCTTGGCCCCGCTGAACTTCAACAGGTTGTCCAGAAGATCCTTGAGCCCTTCAAAACCGACTATATCTATCTCCTCGTCACTTTCGGTTCTTCTCCTGACCTCGCCCATATCCAGGAGCAGAAGCTTCCCCTCTTTCTCATATTTTTCAATGTCCATTCCATAGGAGCTCATTGCCCTTATGATGTTCTCTCTGGGTTCTTCCAGTGTGAGGAAGATTCCCGTCTCCCCATGGTTGACCACACCGTTGTAGATGAAATGCATGGCCATCAAGCTCTTTGCACTTCCAGCCGGACCACTCACAAGGTTGACCGTATCTTCCGGAAAACCGCCGCTGATCAATTCATCTAACCCAGATATGCCTGTTGGCACTCTACTCTTTTTCATCTATACCACTCCTATCTGTTTCCCATTATCTCCCAGTCTTTTTATCTTCGTCAGCACCTGGCTGGCCTCGTCGCCGATGAAGAATGGAAGAACTATCTTGAGCTTGTCCATGAGGGTCTGGATATCCCTTGAATTTAACGAATTCAAGTCTATACCTGCATCCCCGCTTTGTTTTTTCAGGACATGTATGCTCATCACACCGAGATTACTATCCTCCATGATGCCGAGCACGTTTTTACCTAGGTCGTTCATTTTCCGTCACCAAGCAATCCACTATGCTGGAGCTCCTCAAGGATGAGTGCTGATTTATCTGCTTCAAAGCAGCATCTGACAGAGGTGGCCAGCAT
>JAGLSY010000127.1 GCA_023135545.1 Thermoplasmata archaeon
GCCATCTGAAATCCAATGGCTTTACCAAGAGTACGGTAGAGTTCTCTGTATATTTGCTCAGCTGATTCTGCATCCAAATTGTTCAAGATACGTCCCCACTTATTCTTTAAATCGTAAACCCAGAACCCGTATATATGATTATGGGCACGTGTTAATATAGCCAACCTTGGCCAATTGATGTAAGTTGACACTTCACAGACTGCTCTTCAACTGTCACAATCAAAAAAATAGTATGGGCCTGTCCGGATTTTCAATCGAATGCGCTTGCACACATTCGATTTTGAACCGGAGATCTTCGCCATGTCAAGGCGACGTCATTTCAGTTGTGGATGCAAAGGGATTTGCAAACACAAAACCTGTCTAGACCACAGGCCCCTACCTTGGTCTGAAATGCCAGGCTGTTGAAATACTTTTTGTTTACTCTGCGGTAATAAGAGATAATCTAAAAGAACTACAAGTCCAGTATCTTCACCGCTCCCTTCAGCGATAAAATTCTGGCAAACTTCTCCGGAAGGGTCACGATATCTTCTTTTTTCAAAATATAGGTGTGGTCAACATCCTCGAATGGCGGCACCTCTTCCAGAACCTGTACAAGGCAGGTCTGGGACAGCTCCTCCGTCTCCGACGATTCTGTTTCCGGGAGGGAGACGGCCGGCTGCTCCGCAGGTTTCTGCACTGGCGCGGGGGCAACAATTGTGGTTTGCTTCTCCTTGAGTTCCTCTTCCGGGCACTCCCTGAACCTCTTCAATGTTTCCACAACCTCGTGGTACATTTTTGTCTCGACAGAGGTCATATCCTTTGGCGGCTGGCTGCCGCTGACCCCGTTCAGGGCCGCGATGACTATCTTCCTTTCCCTGAGGTCGTAGATCTGACACAGCCTCTTGTAGATCTTTTTAATGTTGTCCTGAAGTATTAGAGCATCGGTGCTGGACGGGTTGACGGCCTTCTCGGTGTACTGTGCTCTGAGCTCGTCAAGATGCTTACCAGCCAGCTCGGAAAACATGTGGGGCAGCCTGGTCAGTGTCTTGCTTCTTTTCTCGCCCCTATGTACCTCGGAAATCTCCTTGAAACCGATGTCAGAATCGCTCATCGGACGGACATAAGAATTGTAATATATGGAACTGTCGGAGGTTTTGAACATCTTGTAGAGAAAATGCTCTGCTTGCAGAATGTATACCCGCCATCCTGGCCCCCCGCCACGCTAGCACATCAATATCACCCATGCTAGCAACCACTGGAACCCACGCTGGCAGCTACTGTGATCTCTGATATTTTGAATAATTACCAATCGACAACCCAAACCGTATCTGCAATCATGTGTATCCAGTATCCTTCATCAAATACATTGGTGTGCTCAATACGCTTTGCCTCTGGGTGCTATGCGAATGATCAGGACCCCCTTTTTGGTTTTAGCATATATCACACGATATTCGCCAACTCGCAGTTTGAACAATCCTTTATACCTACCTTTCAGAGCTTCGCCTTTACCAGGATCCTCACCGAGAACTTCCTCGATCTTATCCAGTAATCTATTTATCTGCTTCTTGTCGATCTTTCGCAGATCACGCTCGGCAGATGCCTTATATTCAACTTCTGGAGGCAAGTCTCTTCCTCAGTTCTTTTGATGATATGATCTCATCATCCTTATCATTTAATCTGTCGAGAGCCAGTTGATAATCCGCGAACTCCTCCAAATAATGCTCAATTGCTTTCTTGATAAAGTATGATTTAGAGCGTTCCGTCTCTTCTGCGATCTCTTCTAATTGTTCGTGAATATCATCTGGTATCCTGATACTTATTGAAGTGGGCAGTTGTATCACCATGTAATACATTGCATTACAAATATATAATTGTATCGCACACTATCTGAAAATATATGTGCCTGCCTGGGCAATTGTTTCGAGGGATTCATCTGGCTTTGCCAGATATCATCCCGACCAACAAGATATGTGTGCTCGCTCTGTGTTCTCTTCCTTTCCCCTCATCATCATCCTAACCTGAACACCTGCCAGCGCGTAGCCCTGTTTTAGAAAATCAGCCAGCTCAAGGCCCGTGCCCTGGTAGCTCCTCAGGAAAATACCTCTTTTTCCCATCTCAACTGTTCGTCTCTCACACCAGTCCAGCATCTTCATTGCCGCGTCCGTGTTCTCCGCCACCAGGAGCTTGAGGATAGTGTTGGTACTGCCGTCTATAAGCTCGTAACTGTGAAGTATGGCATGGTTGGGAAATCTATCATCCTGCTGTTCGCCTTTTCCCCCAACAAATTCAAACATCATTGCCTCGCCCAGGTCGTGTTTGTCCAGCGCCTCTAATTCTGCGGTGTAATCCAACCCGGGATCGATATCGTTCCATACTTTTCTTAGCAGGGGCAGATCATCCTGTGTCATTTTTCTGGGCTGCTGGGGCGTCGAATCCGGCTTGTCTGGATTATCCTGGCTCAGATCCTTGTAAAAGACATAGGTCATCTTCCTCGGCTCGAAGCCCCGATTCGAGTAAAAAGTGATGTTTCTCGTGCTGGTCGACATGGTCTCCAGGCCGATGGTGGTGCATCCCTCACCGTCCAGGTATTCTACGGCTCGTGCGACCAGCATCTTTCCGATGCCCCGGTTCTGGTGTTTGGGATGAACCTCGAAGGGCCCGAACCATCCTATCTTTCCCCAGATATGGCAAGCTATGGAGCCCACCAGCTCCCCATCCAGCTTCGCGACGAAAAAGGCCCCCCCGTCCTTCTCCATGTAATATTCTATGTTCTGCCGGCTGCGGAAAAGCAGGGACACCGTCTGCCCCCTCTCCTTCAAAAAATGGTCCTGCCATACCAGGGCCTGCATGTGCCTGGTTCCGTCAATGTCTGCCTTTTCCAATCTGGATATATCGATCTTCGGTGTTTGATCACGAGTGGTATCATCAATCATCGTTCACGCAGTAATCACATATGTTGCCCAGTGTGGGTTGAGATGACATTCCGTGCTTGCCCGCCCAGCTGTCACATCTTCCGTGCTGGGCCGGCGTAAGTCCAAGTTTACAAGCCATAAAATTACCAGTACCCAGAAACCAGGATTGATATTTCAATCTTTTGTACTGGCTTCTATTGTAGATTATTACACATTATGCATAGCCAGATGTAAGTAAATTAGGATAGTTAATAATATATATAAAAAGCC
>JAGLSY010000128.1 GCA_023135545.1 Thermoplasmata archaeon
CTCCGTACTGGAGCATGAGCGCACTACGTATGTTGGGTGGTATATCTACCAAGTAATCACCTCACCTCTGTATGTAAGTAGATGGTATTTTATTCTTTTGAGGATTTTTGTTGTTGTCCCAAAATACTTTAAATCCTGTTTATCCTCTCCCACCCGTGATATCCCGAACTGGAAAGAATTTTGACATAATCCTGGTAAGCGCGGAGTACTGGGACGACCATCCTCTGTCGCCGGTCGGCATGATAGCCAGGGTGCTGGATGCCAAGGGCTTTTCTGTCGGAATGATCGAGAAGCCGGAGACCGAGATGGACTTTACAAAGCTGGGCTCTCCAAAGCTGTTCTTCGGGGTTACTTCAGGCTCCATGGACTCCCTGGTCAACAATTATACCCCGCTCAAGAAAAGCCGCCGGGACAAGCCGGACATGCCCGACCGCGCCCTCATCGTTTACTGCAATGCACTTCGCCGGGATTTCAAGGGCTGTAAGATAGTCATCGGGGGCATCGAGGCCTCCCTGCGCCGCTTTGCCCATTACGATTACTGGGATAACGACATCCGGAGAAGCATAGCCTACGATTGCAGGGCAGATGTTCTGGTGTACGGCAACGGGGAGAAGCAGATCGTCAAGTTGGCAGAGAGGGCCAGGGATGGCAAAGATATGAAAGGGGTGGCCGGAACCTGCATAATCGCCAAAAAGGTGCCCGAGGATTTTCAACTTATCCCGTCATTCGAGGAGATCAAGGCCAGCAAGGAGAAGTTCTGCGAGATGCAGGCCGCCTTTTCAATAACCGAAAACCTGGCCCAGGAGTATGAGAACAACTTTCTGCTTCAGTACAGGTATCCGGATTACACAACAGAATACCTGGACTGGCTTTATTCCCTGAATTTTTCCAGATCAATGCACTCCAAATCAAAATTGAAGATGGCACAATTCTCGGTGGTCACCCATCGCGGCTGCATCGGGGAGTGCAGTTTCTGCTCTCTGGCTCTGCATCAGGGCAGTAAGATAATTTCCCGGTCCGAGGACAGCATCATTGCCGAGATCGAAAAATTGACAAAGCACCCTGAATTCAAGGGCTACATCGATGACTTAGGCGGGCCGTCGGCCAATATGTACGGAATGGATTGCATGGGCTGTGACGGTAAATGTATGGGATGCTTCAAGCTGGACAAGAGCCACGAGCGATTGATCAACCTCATGAAGAGAGCCAGGGATGTGGAAGGCATCAAAAAGGTCTTTGTCCGAAGCGGCATCAGGTATGACCTGGCCATGAGCAGTGAGGATTATATTCGAGAATTATCGGAGCATCATGTATCCGGTACTCTGAAGATAGCTCCGGAACATGTTTCCGAAAAGGTGCTGGCCCTGATGAACAAGGACAATGAAAGCCTGGGCGATTTCATTCATCTGTTCACGGCGCTCAACAAGGATACGAAACAATCCCTCCGATATTACTTCATGATCGGGCATCCAGGAGATGATGAGGCCGAAGTTCTGGCCCTGGCCGAAAAGGTGAAGGAGCTTAAGAATGTGGAGCACTTCCAGTTGTTCACGCCGACGCCCATGACAGCCAGTACCTGCATGTACTGGACCGGCATCAACCCTTACAACATGGAGAAGGTCAAGGTCATCTACGATTACAACACCAAGAAGAAGATGAAGACGATGATGATGAGGGCTGTCAAGGCGCGGTGAGGTTGTAAAGCCAGTGTGTAATTTAACACTAGCTCCGTAAGCTGTCATTTCGCCAATGATATATTTTTAAGTTATGTGTGATTTCACAAACTTTATATCCAATACTCTATATGTAGTTATCAGATTTAAGGAGAATTGACCATGAATTCATCTAATAATAGAATCATGTCAGGAATAGTAATTGCATTGATGATAGCTAGCACATTGTTTGCAGGCGTCAGTCTGGTCGGAGAAGAAGTTAAGGCGGGTCTATTGGACCCTGAGATTATGGTTGCTGATGAGCCAACATCGAACATTACAGGCCTCTTATTCCCGTACTGGAACAATACAGGCTCGATTGAAGTTCCATGGCAGGCCGCCGACAACAACGACCTTGCCAATGTTTCCTTGATGTACGATTACAGCACAGACAACACCACATGGGACGGTTGGGCATGGGACAACATAAATGCGGCCAGCAGTACGACTGCCTTCGGAAACTTCACTTTCAATTGCCCGCAGGGCGGTGGTTTTTACCAGCTCCGGACAAATGCCACCGACGCATTGGGCAATGCCGAGGTCAACCTGACGGATATCGTGGAATTTGCCTATGTGTCATACCAGCCGGACCTCATGATCAACGGCACGGCGGATGATGTCTATGATATGCCGGGAGGCGGGGGCGGAGGGCCGCCTGCCCAGTTCATAATGGAATCGGTTAACAGATCGGAATACAAGTCATATGATATCACTGTCCAGAATGACGGACCTGTTGTCGATAAGATAACAGTCTTGTTCATGCTGGATATGGACCCGAGCTGGGACTTCTGGGTATGGGACCTGGACAACAGCACCAATATGACCCAGTACATATATGGCCAGCCCCCGATGATGGGTGGTATTGATACCTATCTGAATATCTCATTGAACCCAACTGAGACCAGGAGCTACTCCATCAACATCACTGTCGCCTCGGATGCTCCATTCGGCCAGACTGGAGCCCAGATTCTGTTCGGGGTCTCCGAAGGCGCAATGGATATGGGGGTCTACGGCCCGGATGGCCCGCCCATCGCAATGGACATGGTGATCTCCATGCTCCAGACCTACCGCGCTGATTATATCAAGATCACTGATGCACCTGATGGTACAGATATAGCCAACCAGACCATTAACTCTGGAGTCACCATCCAGGGATATGCCAGTGCGTACAGCAATGACCCAGTGGTCGGCTATCTCGGTCTGGCCAAAGTCAACTGGACCCTTGTAAACTATAGCGGGGCAGCCGCTACCAATGCCAACCCGACACTCTCCACCGAAGATGTGTTCAATGCCAACGCTGGGAGAGGATATGCCCATTGGCAGGCGGAATACGTATATTCCTACTTGGACATGGACGACGAGCTGGAGATCTACTGGGTTAACTCCACTATCGTAAACATAACGATCATTGCACCGACAATAACCCTGACTTCACCAGCAGACGGAGACACAGAAGTTCTGGTTGGAGCTGATATTGTAATTACCTTCGATGAGCAAATGAACACAGGCACGGTCACATACACTTGCGCACCTAACCCAGGCGGTTGGGGTGCAGGAGTATGGAGTGGTGTCGATACGGTTCTTACCCTGACCCATGCAGATTTTGCCACTGATACACTATACACATTCGAAGTCACAGCCGGCCAGGATGTTGCAGGCAATGCCCTTGCAGCAGGCGCAGCACCGAACCCATGGACTTTCACAACTGTGGACACTATAGACCCGACAATAACTCTGACTTCGCCAGCAAACATCACAACTGGCGTACTGGTCGGAGCAGATGTTGTAATCACCTTCGATGAGCCAATGAACACAGTCACGGTCACATACACTTGCGCACCTGACCCGAATGGCTGGGGTATAGCATGGAGTGCTGGCGACACGGTTCTTACACTGAGCCACACAGCCTTTGCCAGTGAAACAACATACACCTTCACTGTGACAGCTGGAGATGACGTTGCAGGCAATTCGCTTGCAGCAGGCGCAGTACCGAACCCATTCAACTTCACAACAGAGGACATCATTGCACCGGAAATAACCGTAACTTCACCAGCAGACGGAGCAACAGATGTGGCAGTAACCGCTGGAACATATGTTATTGAATTCAGTGAATCAATGGACACATCTATCACAGCCAACCAGACAAACCTGCCAGGCGCAGTTGGCGCATGGGACTTAACCGGCATGTGGTTCAACATCACTTATACAGCCCTTGCCGAGTCCACGACCTACTATGTGAACCTGTCATTCCAGGGCCACAATGACCTGGCAGGCAACCCACTGGTTGAACACAACAACACATTCACGACCGGCGAATTCACGGCACCTGAGATTGTGGACGACACAGGCTCTGCAGCGACCACCGGGGATTCCTTTACCTTCCAGGTCAACGTTACCGATGATTCAAACATAACCGAGGTCAAGGTAGTATACTGGTATGGTACCGGAGCTAAGACCAATACGACAATGGCAAACACAGCAGACGACGACTTTGAACTGACCATATCAATACCCGGAAACAGCGTCGACACGCTTCACTACCAGATATTTGCCATGGATGAATACGATAACTGGATCCTGACAGCAGTAAGCGATGTCCTGGTAACCGATAATGACGTGCCGACAGCCGCGGCAGGCCAGAACCAGACAGTCGTGGCAGGTACACTTGTCGGGTTCAATGCTTCTGACTCATCTGATAGCATAGGCATCGTGAACTATACCTGGAACTTCACTG
>JAGLSY010000129.1 GCA_023135545.1 Thermoplasmata archaeon
TTATGGCAGCAGTGATGCTTCCTGTTATGGGCTTCTTCTTGGTCAAAGGTTCTCCAGCCGGGAAGGCAAAGTCCAGAGGAAGGGATATCGACAAGAGGATATCGGGAACCATGAGCTTCATTTCCGCCATGGCCTCGGCCAATGTTCCGGTCGATGTGATATTCAAGGAACTGTCCAGGCAGGATGTGTATGGCGAGATAAAAGGCGAGGCCGAATGGATCACACGTGACACAGAGCTTCTTGGCATAGATATACTTACAGCCATAAGAAGAGGCGCACTGCGTTCACCATCCACGAAGTTCCAGGATTTCCTTCAGGGTGTTGTCACCACGACCACCTCCGGAGGTCAGCTGAAACCATATTTCATCATGAAGGCCGAGCAATATGAGAAGGAGAACAAACTGATGATGAAGCAGACCATGGAAACCATGGCCATGATGGCCGAGAGTTTCGTCACTGTGGTCGTGGCATTTCCACTTTTCTTGGTGGTCATATTGGCAATTATGGCTATAATCGGTGGTAACGCGGCTTCGACCATCAATATACTGTTCATGGTCATCGGGATCATGATTCCGATGTCACAATTTGGCTTCATATTCGTAGTATGGAGCATGAGTCAAGAGTAGAGGTGCAGGAAGAATGGCAGCAACAAAGGAAGAAATGAGGAGTCTAGCAATCGCCACCAAGAGGGATCACACCCGGACAGTGATCGTAGTAGGGATAGCTATCTTCTCAGTGTTCATGCTGCTTGGAATCCTGAACCTGACCAACCAGGTGGACATGTCATTCAAGAAATTGGAGTTGCTAGATAATAACGATGATGGCGTTATAGATAAATGGGATGCCAATGTCGGCTATGATGCCTATGACCTCGAAGATACAAACAATAATGGGATTATTGATGAGGCCGACGTTGATGGAATACCCGATCAAGGGCAATCACCTATGATGAGGTTCCTGAATTTCCTATTCTTGGGCTTGGCTTTTCTTTTTGGTCCCTGGGCTTTCTATGCTTCTGCCAAAGCAAAGAATATCGAAGCCATCGAGAAGAGGATTCCGGATTTCCTCAGGGATGTGGCCGAGGCAGGCCGTTTCGGAATGACATTGGCCGATGCCATCGTGGTCGCATCATCCGGTAGGTACGGTAAGCTGACACCCGAGATCCAGAAAATGGCAGCCCAGATAGAGTGGGGCGTCACAGCCACGGAAGCATTGAGGCTCTTCGCGGAAAGGATGAACACAGCATTGGTGAACAGGGTTGTAGCAATTGTCATTAAAGCCAGTGATGCGGGTGGCAGTGTCGCGGATGTCCTTACTATGGTGGCCCACGATACCAAAGAAGAACAGTTGACGCAGCAGGAGAGGGAGATCGCAATGAGCACCTACCTGGCTGTTATTTACATAGCCTTCTTCGTGTTCCTGGTCACGATCATTATCCTTAATGCGACCTTCCTTCCTAAGATCAGGATTGCCGGAATGGCGGTAGCAAGGGCGGCAGAGGCCGCAGGCTTGGGCAGCTCAAGTGTCGGGGGCATGTCATTGGATGTATCGGTCATACCTCAGATCGAGGTGGCCTTTTTCCTTGCATCCATGATACACGCGGTCGGGGACGGTGTTATGGCAGGAGTACTTCAGAATGGCAGGGTATCCGATGGGCTGAAGCACAGCTTCATATTGATATTCCTTGGAATCATTATATTGACGTTAACATGAGGTGACATGAATTGGCAGATGCAGCGGTTGAGAAAAAATCAATGAGCGAGCACCAGAAGGAGCTGGAGGCTCTTGACGATGAGAAGAAGGCGGCCGAAGAAAAACTGGTCGAGCTCAGGGATGAAGAGGCCCAGACCGAGGCCGAACTCGAATCCTTGGAAGAGCGTAAGCAGGCATCTACTTTCTCGGCCTTCAACGACCTGAAGAAAAAATACATGACCAAGTTAAGCGGAAAGAAAGCAATAAAGGTCAAGGTATCAAAGGGAGCTAGGGAAAGGTCCCAGATCAAGGACGTCACCACGATACCCAAGATAAGGGAAAAGCATCTGCAAGAGATCGAGATAATTCCGGTCATCGAAGGATATTCTTATGTCAGGATCATTTATGATAACATATCCAGTGATTATTTCTATGAAATCATCGAGCCTGCCCTGAAAGAAGAAGAGGAGGATGTCCTAGAGGTACTCAAGGAAATAATGGTGGACACCCTCGATACGGTAGATGATGCAACAGAAGAGGTCAAAGAGCAATACCTGAGAGACGGTGTGGACAGCCTGCTCAAAGATATGGGGGTGAGTCTGAACCCCCTGTCCAAGGAAAGGGTCATTTACTACATCGTAAGGGACTTTCTCAGATACGGCCCCATCGACATTCCGATGATCGAGGCGGGTGTGGAGGACCTTTCTTGTGATGGTGTCGACGTTCCCTTATACATTTATACAAGGCAGTATGGCTCTATCCAATCAAATATCAAGTTCACGACAGCCGAGGAATTGGATACTTTTGTTGTCTGGCTGGCCCAGAAGTGTGGTAAGCACATATCTGTTGCAGAGCCCATGCTCGACGCCACCATTCCGGACGGCTCGAGGCTGAACGCCACCTTGGGAACCCATGTTACAAAAAGAGGTTCATCCTTCACCATCAGGCGATTCAAGGAAGACCCTTTCACACCCCTTGATCTCGTCAGGTTCAAGACCATGTCATCGGACATGATGGCCTATATCTGGCTGTGTATCGAGAACGGTAAGTCCATCCTTGTTTGCGGAGGTACTGCCAGTGGTAAGACCACCACACTGAATGCGGTGTTGATATTCATTCCTGCCCAGATGAAGGTCGTAAGCATAGAGGATACCAGGGAGTTGAACCTTCCACACGAGAACTGGGTTCCATTGCTCACAAGGTCTGGTTTTGGCGGCAAGGATGCCACCGGAAAGGCCGCAGGTGAGATAGATATGTTCGACCTGCTAATGGCTGCTCTCAGGCAGAGGCCACAGTATATGATGGTCGGTGAGGTAAGAGGTTCAGAGGCCAGTGTGGTTTTCCAGGCAATGGCAACCGGAAAGAGCGCGTACACCACCTTCCACGCGGAGAATGTCCAGGCCATGGTCAACAGGATGGAACAGCCACCAATCGAGATTCCAAGGGCTCTACTGGCCGCGTTGCATCTCGTTCTTATGCAGGCCCAAGTGAAGGTGGGGACGGAGATGACCAGACGCGTTAAGTCTCTCACAGAAATCACGGGAATGGATCCCGATTCTGGTGACCTGATTACCAACAAAGTTTACTCATGGAACCCGGCCGACGACACCTTCATCTACAGCGGCCACAGTTATATCTATGAGGATATAGCCGATAGCAAGAATTGGTCTCAGAGGGAGATGATGCGCGAGGTCAAGCGCCGTATAGACCTGCTGGAGTACATGAAACGTATCGGGATAAAAACAAATAGAGAGATAGCCGTGATCGTGTCAGCGTATTACACCAATCCCGAAAAGACCATGGAGGATGTCCAGAAAGTCCTCGCAGAGCCAGACCCGACTGCACCTAAGACCTAGATTTTGAACCAGAGTATATCATTTAATTTATGTTTAGGCCACCTCTACCCTATAAGAACCACTACTACAAATATCTACAAAGGAGATGGCCTGAATAGTAGAAAAATTTAATATAAAAAGAGTCGCATCAATGAATGGAGGTAACAGACATGGTAGAGTTCAAATGCCCTGAATGTGGGGTACAGTTGGAGGCGTCAGAAAACATGGTCGGTGAAACAGCCGCATATCCCGAATGTAACAAACCAATCAAGATCCCTTCTTCATCATAATCGAAGTGCTGAATCCAAAGATTTTCAATTACTTGGGCTAAATGTCTTATAACCTTGTTGTTTGCAATGGAAATAATGGGGTAGTCAGAGATATATGGAAGTTTCTCTAAATCGTGTATGAATTGAACCTCTCAAAATACATTAATCCTCTTGGAAGAACTTTTATGTAGGATTCTTCCATGTGTTCACCATCTATAACCGAGAATCCATACTCAATATACAAATCATTTTTCAAGATACTTAATTTATCATAAAAGTCTAATTGATTTTTAGATTCAATTTTCAGATGCTCTCTCAAATCTTTAACCGACACTGTACCCGTTCTCACACGAATGTCCCAGATGGCAAATAGATATTGATCTTTCCATTCTGGTTCCATAGTTACCTCCATTTTATATCATAGGTGCAAGATTTAGGTTCCTTTTCGAGGTGGAGGGTCTTTTCCACCTCTCCGGTGTGGCCAGTCAGGTAAAGTATTCCTTTGATGTATCCTTGATAGAATTCACACCACAATTCAATACTGTGATCGTCCTCTATCTGGGGTGTCATGTGGATGGATATGTGCCCCACCTCTACGGCCTCAATATCGAATTTTCCGACATCGTATTGGTCGTCCTGGTGTTTGGTAGACATGAAAATCTCAGCAGGATCCTTCCCTTTAAAAAGGATGCGCCCCCCATCATCGTTCCGTACAATCTCACGGGCCATACGCCATATGTTAGAGGTATCTCCACTAGCTAACTTGGCGCATATATCAGAAAGAAGATGGCAGAAATCGGAAAGAGGGTACCAGCGTTCTGGTAGGTACTTGCCTGAGACCATGGAGACCGTATCAAGACCGTTCTGTCCCCACCTCCTGGCCACATACTCCTGGGTATACTCAAAAATTTTTCCCTTAATTCGCCCTTCATTCACAAATAGATATAGATTCATGGATATAAAAAAATTTGTACCCATTTAAACGAAATGCTAAAACCTATCCCAACTATCAATACCCGCTCCGAGCAAGTGAGCTAGCATGGCCAGGGGGCCATAGTTTGTGTAAATTGCACAAACTAAAGCGCAGGAGTGGGCTCTAAGTAATGAAAAAGCAGGCATCTTCCCAGCAATATGCCCCGTCTGAATCACGTCATTTCTTCAAACCTAGGGTGGTAATTTTCCGAGCGAGCAGGCCTGGCGATTTTTTCTTGTTACCCTTCTTCTTCTTTTTTTGGATGCGCGCCTATATGCATATATACGCATCCATTTTGTCAAACCTTGGTTTGACGCTGGAGCCAGGCCAGCACAGCGAGGCTAAAAAGAAGAAATAGGGCGGGGAGGATCAAAACTCGTTTCAATTTATCATCATAAACTATATAGATGATGAATTGTTCCGCCCCATTGGTGAAGCTAATGGACGAAGACGTGGTATGCACATCATGCAAAATCCCCCTGACCGAGAGGGGCAGTGCAATATTCAAATGCCCCAGCTGTGGCAAGAACACAATTGGCAGATGCAAATCATGCAGGGACCAGAGCGTGGAATATCAATGCCCGGAATGCGGGTTCACGGGGCCGTGAAAAAATGGGTGATGTGGCAATAACTTACAAGGTAATGCCGACCGGGCTGGAAGTCGACCTGGCCGAACTGAAGACCAATCTTGAAAAGGGGTTGAGCGAGATCTGCAGGGTCAACAGCATCGAGAAAAGGCCGTTGGCATTCGGTCTAAATGCTCTGATCGTCCAGGTAATCATGAAGGATGGCGAGGGTGTCGTGGACAGGCTGGAGGCTCTTATCCGGGATGTTCCCGGCGTCCAGAACGCCGATGTCGAAGACATGGGACTGATTTAACCCCTCCCAAAACTTCAATTATTTCTACTTACTGCAAGGGTCTAGAATGCCCATTCCTTCAGGATTGGGATGAATAGACCTAACAGTAACAAGAACACCGCCGTATGTCCATCATTAACCTATAAATGGACGCAGATCTTAAATCTCTGCGAGTTGGGACATATGGCAGCTGGAATGTAAACTTCCAGGACACCAGGTCATTTATGGCTTGGTAGTTTACAGGTAGGCGACGCTATGGGCAAGGACAGGTTCAGCAGGCGGAAGGACAAGAGAAGGAAGATAGCCAGGGAAAGGATAACCATACTTCTGGAACTTGCCGAGAAGGAGGCAGGGGCCGGAAAAATAGACAGGGCCAGCCGGTACGGATACCTGGCCAGGAAGATAGGCAAAAGGTACAATGTACGATTGCCTGGCTACTTCAA
>JAGLSY010000013.1 GCA_023135545.1 Thermoplasmata archaeon
CCCTTTACAAAATCGCATTTCTGGCAACCAGGTTTCGTGAATAAAATGACTTCATCGGACAATGTGCATCCCTCTTCAAGGGCGATAGGCAAAACCTGTTAAAAAACCTTTTGTCTTATATCAAATATATTTTGGAATTTTGGGGCGGCATCATGGCAGCAGAGCCAGGTTCTCCTCGCCGTCGATGACCAACTGCCAACTTCCTGTCGGCTCGTAGTATTGAAAGGTACCCAATACTGACAATTCGTCTCCTATATCATAGTCCAATAAAATCTCTTCATCGAAGCAGACACAGCTCAGATAATATGCTTTTCCTTCGTAATTTTCGGCAAGTTCGAAGCCCATCCCTTCATCGAACAAGTATGGGTCGTGTAGCGTTCCGTTGGTCCAGACCGTCATTCCATCACAGAGTTCTGGAGATGACAGCAGAAGCCAGATGGGCATTCTATTCTCACTGGCATCTGAAATAATGAAAAAATTCCCGCCCGAGGAAACAACAATTTCGAAAACATCCTGATATTTTTCAACAGTTCCGGTGGCCTGGATTACACACCCCGGCCCTGCCGAATCCACGCTGTTCCCGGTTGATTCAGCGGCTTTTGTATTGACATAAACAACAATGCTGGCATTTGTGTCGAGGTCCACAATTTCATAGGATATTGAGCCGTCGTCCAGAGACCTGAATGTGCGAACTGTTCCGTTGACCGTCACGAGCGAGCCGATATCGTCATCCCCGATCTCGGAAATCGCAAGGGGTTCCGGGTCTATGGATGCCGCGTAGAAAAACAATGCCGCAACGCCGATTATCGATACCGTTATGGCGACTGCCAGCAATTTACGGTTGTCCAGCATAACTCATCCCAGGCCTCGCGAGCCCAGCATCTCCCTCACCTTCTCGGACAGCGCGGTTGAAGGAATGTCAGGCAGGGAAATCAAGGTCGTCTTTCCCACGTGGCCCTTTCCGGATAACTTCAGGCTCAACAAACCGTAGCCGTCCAGCTCTTTGAGATACTCCCAGTAGCGGGTGTGCGCTCTGGGGCTCTCCCCGAATTCCTCGGAGGCCAGCGCATAAGCCTTCTCGGCCTCGCTGGTCGTGATGTAGGCCTTTGATTTTATAGCCATGGAAACACCAAGCAGTGCCAGAAGCATGTGGTCGGAAAGTGATTGAAGGTTGGACTCGGTAACAACGGAATGGGTCATGGCCTTTGCCGACCTGACATGGTCCGGGGCGATCATCTCCAGATTCTCCTCGCTGGCTATCATTCCAGCGTTCTCGAGAAGCTCTATACCGAAACGGGCGTCACCCCATTCCGATGCTATGTCAGCTATCAACTCGAGCGTCTCGTCCTCTATGGTGCCCGGATACAGTGCCAGCTCCGTCCTGTCCCTCAGAATATCCCACAACTGCTCCTTGTTGTAATTGTCAAACTGAACTGTGTTAGTTCGCTTGAAGGTGGACAGCGTGGCCGGGTCAAGAAACTCATACACCGGCCTCTGGGATATGAGGATAAGGGATAATCGATGCTCTCCTCCCAGGCTTTCCTCGTCAAATCTCGTGAGCGCGTACAGAAGGTCGGTTCCGGATTTCTTTATCAGAACGTTTATCTCGTCCAGCACAACGATGAGGTGGATTTTCTTGCGGTTGATATGCTTTCTCATTATCTCCAGCATCTCGGTCGTGGAAAAGCCCCTGTCCGGGAAACCCTTGTCAAAATGATCTATAATCTTGAGAAGAACGCTGGCCGGTGTGTTTCGCGCCCGGCAGTTGACCACGACGAAGTCCATGCCCTTGCCCTTTTCATTGCCCCATTCCTGGAAATCGAGGCAGAAGCGCTTTGACAGGACCGACTTTCCGGTTCCCACATTTCCAGTGAGAAAAGCACGCTGGCCCAGGCCGCCCTCTACAACCTGTCTGAATATCGAAAAGAGGCGCTGCATTTCCTTGTCCCTGTGGACGAGGGTCTGCGGCACATAGTCGAAAGAAAGCTTGGCAGGGTCCTTTATTATCTTCTGCTGATATTCATCGAAAGGGGGCATCCTACCCTTATCAATAGATGGAATCAAATACCTTTTGATTAAATCACAAACAACATAAACAACAAACACAAACAACACAAGAAAGATCCAAAGGGAGTCCCATAGATACACCAGCGAGGGTCACAGTAGTTGCTAGCATGGGTCACAACATTGCCCAGTGTGGCGGGGGGAGGTAGGAGGGGAAAGAGCATACCCATGGCGGATGTTTCAACGCGCCATTTGTGTTACAACCAATCAATCGATTTTCAATGCGATCAAAGTCTCGGTGTATACTATGCCGTCAACCTTTCTTATGTCATTGACAACCTGGGAAAGCATCTTGGCCACATTGTCTCCGGTTAGGGTGACTATCATGTCATAGGTGCCTGTCACGACATCCACGGAGTCTGTGCCGTCCAATTTGCTTATCTGGTCCACGACAGCCTCCAGGCTATCTCTAGCGACTCTGATAAGAACGTATATCTTGTCCAGTAAATCACTTCCGATATGTATTGGATTATTCCATGGAAATAGCACTGCTCGGGCATTCGTCAACACAAAGGCCGCAATCTATGCACGTATCCGGGTCGACCTTGGCCACATCATCCATGGAAATAGATCCCTCTGGGCATGCGTCCACACAGATACCGCAAGCGGTACAGTCCTCTCCTTTTATAACAGCTGGCATATTCATCCTCCTGTAAACTACCAGGCCATCCAGGTCTGGAAGTTTCCATTTTATGGGCCATATGTCCAAACTCGTGGAGATTTATGGTCTGCGTCCATTTGATGTTTTATCAATGGACATACGGCGGTGTTCTTGTTACTGGAGGCCGATTCACAAAGTGTTCTCGGCCTTTTGCAGTAATTTTTGAGACATGATACACTAGGATACATAAATCCCTTGCGGAAGTTCATGCTTTTCATATTTTCATGTATTGCAAAACCAGTTATTTACATAGGTTATGTCGTCACCAAATTATCGATTGTTATAAATATAGTAAACTACCAGGCCATAAATGACCTGGCGTTACCATACTGGCCTGGAAGTTCACATCCGAAAGCCATAAGCCCGACCGCGCGGCGGTATAATCGCCGCGGCCAGTTATTGATAAATGATGGGCTTACGGCGGTGTTCTTGTTACTGGTAGGCCGATTCAACTCAGACCTAAAGGACTGAGCGTTCTCGGCCTTTTTACAGTAAATTTTCTGCAGAAGACTATAAATAACATGATTTGAATATCTTCTACAAGGCAAAAATCCGGTATTTGCTTTGGAGGAATCTGTGTGGGCGCATGGTGTTTTTCTAGGGTTTGAGGGCTCGTGTTTTTGCCTGGAGGAGTAGACGTGGGCATAATAGATAAGTATAGCTTGGACAGGCTGGAGGGCTCAAGGGTAGAACTTGCCTTCGACTGTCCGCGATGCAAGAAGCAGAGGATTAGGATGAGGGCTGAAAGCGACCTTGATTTTTGGGACGGGGTCGAGTGTCCGAAATGTAATGCGAAGATCATCCTTGATAGTTTCAGTATCGCCGTGATTCGGGAGAACGGTGGAACTACCTCGCCGAGCAAGGAAGAAACTGTTGCAATCACCTGATATCGCTACAAGCTAGCGGCCTCGACGAGGGGTGAACTCATGTATGGAAAAAGAGAGAAGTCTAGTGGGCTTAGTAAAAAGATATTTTTGAATTTTAGAGAGGGAGGCAACAGGGCTCTGGCCATCATC
>JAGLSY010000130.1 GCA_023135545.1 Thermoplasmata archaeon
CTCAAGGTCAAGCCCTCAACATTCGAGAGCAAAGGCCATTTAAAAACCGTGGACTGGTATTCCTACAAGAAGAAGAATATCGTAGGTGTCGAGGATGACGGCAACGTGTATCGGGTTTCCAAGGACATCACCAACCTGGACATTGCCATAAGTGCGGCCGCCAACAAACTCTCCTTCGCGCCGACGAGAAGGGCTATGTTGGACATCATCTCGCCGGCCCTCAACATCTATGACCAATCCTCTGTGATAGAATTTGTCCAGAGGGAAAAGAATTTACTCAAGAAAAAGGGATTCACAACCCTGTTGGTGGTGGAAAGCGGTGCCCATGATGAGATGACCGTATCCACCCTGAAGCATCTCTCGGATGGGGTTCTGGTTCTGGAAAAAGGAGGGAAGGGAAAACTCACCTTCAGGGTGGAGGCACTGTCGGGAATGAAGTTCAACCAGAAGGTACACCAGGTCAAGGTCACTAAGAAGGGGCTGGAGATAGTGTCCGGGGGGGCGGATGAAGACACCGTTCTGAAGGATTTTCTGGAGATTCCGGCCATAGACAGGAATACCGCAGAAAAATTGTATGATTTCGGTTTCAACACCCTGGACAAGCTGGAGAAGGCAAAAAAAGCCGACCTAACCCAGGTTCCGGGAGTGGACAAAAACACGGCAGACAACATCTACGAGTACGTGCACTCGGTGGAATACTCCAAAAAGATAGTGGAGAGGAAAAGCCAGGCCTGGGTCAAGAAGGGCATGGGATTCGCCAAATCAAGGAATGTGGACAAGGCCATGCAGAGCTTTCAGAGGGCCATCGAGATCGACACGAAGAACTCGGCGGCATGGTTCGAGATGGCCAGGTTGCTTTACGATGAGGGGAACATGGATGATGCGAGGCAGTGCTTCGACAAGGCGGTCGCCATGGACCCGGGATTGTCCGGAAAGTGGTTCGACGAGGCCGAGGCGGCAGAGGCCGGATGGGGCTGTCCGGTATGCGGTTATTCGATCGGCGAGGAGATGGTGGACTGCCCCAGCTGCGGCATATCATTCACCATCGATGAAAGGAAGAATCTGAGGGAAGATGCATGAGCCAGGACAGAATGGCCTCGGCTTCGGCACCCTGCAGTTTCACCATATTAGGATACAATTATCTTGATTATAGGGGCACGGCTGTAAACATCGCCCTGGACAAGATGGTGAAGTGCACGACCAGGTTATCTGACAATTTCACGGTCAACGGAGAGGCGCTTGATGCAAACAGGCATCCCCTTGTCAGGGCCTCCCTGATCCACGGATGGAGCGATATTGACAAACCGGTATCTTTTGAAATAGACGACATGAATGTTCCGGATAACGTCTGCGGATACCAGTCAGCTGTCGTTATCTCGGCATTGAGCTCCCTGTCCATGATGAACGACCACCTCATCTTCGAGGATATAGCCAGAAAGGGATCCGAGGTACTTCAGGGCAGCCAGAATTTTCTGGGACCACTGGACCTGTCGGCGGCCATCAACGGCTCGGCCATTCTCTCCACGCGGACGGCTGGTAACAACCTGCTCTGGAGCATAGAAAATGGAGCCAACACTATCAACATCCACAACCTGGACATTCCGGACATGACCTTCGTCCTGGGATTCCTGGGAAAGTATGAAAACACCGGAAACGTGTCTGCCAAAGTGAAGAGCTTCATCAACCGCCAGCGCGGCTTCACAAAGGACATTTTCAAGGACTCGAACAAGCTGGCCGAGAAGGGATTGAAGGCCCTGAAGGACAGGGACATGAGAAAGGTCGGAAAGTTGATGAGCAAGACCGACAAGCTGACCACCATCCTGGGCATCTACACCCCGGAACTCAAGGAACTGGCCAGAACATGCGGCAAGCACTCGCTGGGAACAAGGTTGTGCTTTGAGGGACAGCACGGGTTCCTGGTCAACCTCACCGACGAGCCGGAGAAGCTGAGCAACAGAATTATCGAAGCTGGTGGCAGGCCGTTGGTGGCTGGAATATCGAGGGATGGGCTGCAACTTAATTAACTTAATAAACCCAACAAAAATCGTGGGTCCCTTTGATGTGCCAGCGTGGGTCACAGTATTACCCAGCATGGGTCTCAGTGATAAGCCAGTATGGTGGGGGCCGGAAGGCGGGTAAAGCAATAGCCAGCAAAACATATCTCATGCAAGGTATACCTACATCTCCTCTGGAGCAACAATCCCCAGCGTATTCAACGTGTTCTGCAGAACTATCTTGGTTGATTCCACAAGAGCCAGCCTTGCCTTCTTTACCTCATCATCGGCACTCAGAACCGGGCAGTCTCGGTAAAACTGGTTGAACCGGGAGGCGAGCTCATAGGCATAACTGGCCAAAAGGTGGGGGGCGCGGTCATCGGCGCATTTCCTTATGGTAGAGGGGAAGCGTGCCAGTGTCTTTATCAGGGCTATCTCGGAATCATGGCTCAGATGATCGGGTTCGAAATTATCCGGGCCTCCGGACTTCCTCAGGATGCTGCTGGCTCTGGCATGGGAATACTGGATGAAAGGCGCACTGTTGCCCTCGAAGTTCATGGCCTCCTCCCATCTGAAAGTTATCTGCTTCTCGGCCTGGACCCTGATAATATTGTAGCGGATGGCACCGATGCCGACTTCCTCCGCGATGCCGCATTTGATCTCCTCGGGAAGCTCCGGCCTTCTTTTCTCCACCTCTTCGCGGGCTCTGGACACCGCTTCCTCGATGAGGTCGTCAATGTAAACAACCTGGCCCTTTCTGGTGGACATCTTGCCCTCAGGTAAGGACACGAAAGCGTAGAAGATGACCTCTATATTTTTATCGTGATTCAGAACCTTGTTGATGCAGATGTTAACCGCCTCGGCTTTCAGTTTATGGTCCTCACCCAGCACGTTGATTATCTTGTCGAAATTCATTATCTTTTCAATATGATAAGCGATGTCCCTGGTCGTGTAAAGCGAGGTGCCGTCGCTTCTCGTTAGGTAGAGTTTGTTTTCCCTGCCTGCGATGCCGAACTTTTCTAGGTCGAGGTATAGTGCATTGTCATCATAATCCGTGAAGTCGCTGGCGGCCAGGTCATCGATGACCTTCTTTACGCTACCGTCCCTCACGTACTTGGATTCCCAGGCAAAAGAGTCATAATGCACATCCAGCCTTCTCATGGAGGTGAGTATACCATCAAGGATGGCTTCGCAGTTCTTCCTCACCTTGGCTGATATGTCTGGCTCCCCTTCCTCGTAGATTGTGATAAGATGATTTATCTGGTCAAGGATGGATGGATCATCTTCCATCAGCTCGTTAGCCTTTTGATAGAATTTAACAAACATGTGGTCGGCCCTGTCC
>JAGLSY010000131.1 GCA_023135545.1 Thermoplasmata archaeon
GGTCATTTAGTTGGTCTGGCCTATAACTGATATTTGACTTCCAATGGTCTGAAGTATTGGATGCGTCGTAGGCCTGGATGTAGTCCCACTTACCGTCAATGCTCCACAAGACCTCATCGAGGGATTCGTCAGTTTGAATAAGCGGGAAGGATATCAGATTCCAGCCAAGGTCAAGGGGTATGTTGATCGAAGGAGCCACCGATATTATGTCAATCTCATGTGGATATGTTCGCGCCATGGTCTCGGGATGGGTGGAATTCCTTGTTCCGTCTGATGCCTCTATGTAGTAACAAACCACGCCGTCAATGGTCTGACTCGGTATGTCCACGGTATAATTATCATTCCCGATATTGTTCATTTCCACGACCATGAAGTTGGTGTCGCCGATGTTCTTATAATGAAGGGAAACACTCGTCACATTGATGTTATCTGTAACCATTGCATTGATCGTGATCGGCGTGTAGCTCTCTGCTGTTTTTACAGGTAAGTGGGCGATTACGGGTGGCTCTGCCATCCTCAAATCGATGAATGACCAGAAGTTGTATATTCCGTTAAGCTGCTCGTGCCAACCCTCATAATTGTCGCTGCGGTATGCCTCAAGCAAAGTCCTGAAAAACAAGACATCGTATGGAAGGTCCCATGCAATGGATGCCTGCGCATCTTGAATATCCTGATACAACTCATTTTCATATATGGTTGCTCTCGCATGGTCCATCAATGCATCAAAGCTGGAGTTTGAATATCCCGGATAGTTCTGGCCTGTCGCGGCATTCTCAGAATGGAAGAAGGCATATAGGTAATCCGTTGGTTCACCACCTATCCTCCATCCGAGAATATACATATCGAAATTCCTGGTATCAATCCTTGTGACAATGTCACCTAATTCCATTGCAATTGATTCCGCATAGATACCAACCTGCTGTAACTGATTGGCGATCATCAGTCCTGCCTGGGCTCTTATAGGGTCATAGTCTGCCGGTGGTGTTATTATCTCAATAAGGCCATTCACTCCAGAACCGATCTCTCCTCCATCAGGTCTTTCACGCCAGCCATCTGCATCGCAATCCACCCAGCCATTGTTGTCCAATATGAACTCTGCCTCTGCTGGGTCGAAGGAATATTTCGGTATGGTATCATTGTACCATGGGCTGTTCGATGAAATTGGCCCATCGCCAGGTATTCCATATCCCTGGAGAAGATTTTGAACTATGGTCTGCTTGTCGATACAGTGGGCGACCGCTTTTCTGAAGGATTTTCCAATATCCGTATAGTTGCCACCATCATAATCTGCATAACCAAAGGATTCGAGCCTCATATTGTACGACATATAGAAGAATCCTCGTACAGAGGTTTGGGCTATTGAGATGTTCTCATCTGCTTCAAGGCCGCCCATTAAATAGGGAGGTATGCTCCATGCAATGTAATCTATCTTGTCGTTCTGGAGCCCGAGGACGGCAGGCTCTGTATCTGGCCAAATTGTGTAATTGATACCATCGACCTTGGCCCGGCCATAGAAATAATCAGTGTATGTGTCAACCCTGAGATATTCACCTGGTAACCACTCATTGAACTCGAACAAGCCAGAACCTATCGGATTGGGGTTGTCCCATGCAAAGGCTTGATCAATGTCCCACGAGTCAGCACTGGCAGGGTCATATCCTGGGTCGCACCATATCTTCATATTGTCAAAGGGCTGGCCAGACTGCGTGGTTCCCCAGATGTGTTTAGGCAAAATGAGGGGTGTGAGAGTGACTCGGAAAAAGTTGACATACGGTGCCTGCAGAACGAACTTCAGGGATGCATTGAGTTTGTCCGGGCTCTCATATACCTTGTAGATGTGTAGCCAGTGAGTGTCTGTGAAATTACTGCCAGCCTCTCCGCCCTTGTCCATCAGGCACTTGACACTTTCCGCCCAATCAGGCAACTGTGCCTGAACATGATATGAGAAGATTATATCGTCTATATCCATCTGATGTCCATCATGGAATAAGACATTCGTGAAATCGTAGTGAATAGTCGCCTCGGGCTTGGCCATATCGCTCCACCCAGCCTTCGGATCAAATCCAAAGAGCACAGTACCGTTATTCGACCCAGTGGCAATGAAAGAAATCAAATCGCCTGTATCTGCATCCTCCATTATAGGTACATCATACATGAATCCAAGTACATTCCACGTCCGAACATCGCCTGCGACTAGAGGATTGAGCGTCTTGATGTCCTCTTGCTGCGCTATTCTCAATACCCCTCCATATAAATTTATCCAGACCGCATGTGGAGCCATGGTATCAACAGGATGGGTGACCGTGTTATTATCGTCCGTGGCCTCGATATAATAATATACCCAGCCTTCAATTGATTGTTTTGGTATTATCCCAAGATAATCGTCTCCCGAACCCCCATTATCCATTACCAGGGAGCTGAATGCCGCATCACCAACATTTCTATAATACAGTATCACGCCGGTTATGCCTATGTCATCTGTCACGGTGGCATATATGGGTATAATATTGCCCACACTGCTCTCATCTACTGGGGCATGGGTTATTACAGGCGTCCCCGGGGGGTTTATCTGGATCATGTGCTCACCAGTATCAGGATGTCTGGCAGTGTTTTCGCCATCATCTGCCTCGATATAATATGTTACATTGCCAGTTATTAATTGAACTGGGATGCTGGCCAAGTATGTGCCATTCCCAACAGAGGCCATGAGCGTTGATGTGAATTCCACATCACCCACATTTTTGTAATACAACACTGCGCTGTTCACTTCGAAATTATCAGTTATCCCTGCAGAAATTGTTATGACATCACCCACGTTGGCCATGACCACGGGTGCGTGGGTTATGCTCGGTGCCTCATTGTCCTCGACTGTGAACAGCCAGACAGTGCTATTGGAATTCCCAGCAATATCCAGAATATCCAGTTCGACAACGTGAAGTCCTATGCCCAAAGGTTCTGTCGGCACATAGGCGATGGAGAGATCACCGATAGCAGAATCAGCCGTGACATCTATGCCATCAAATGATATTTTGACATTTTCTACATCCACACCACTGAGTTCGTCGCTGTATTCTGCACCTATAATAGGCAGGTTCTCATATATTGTGGAGTCGTCCGCAGGCTTCAAGTTTGTAATCTCTGGGGCGGACCTGTCCAAGAGAAGGTTTATGGGATCTTGGCAACACATAGCAGCACCCTTTGGTCCCACAAACAGGTCTGCTAGATGAAGCCCGTCAGGCGTACTCCCAGGGAAATCCCAAGTTAGATTGAATATCCGGGACGTGTTCGCTGGCAATAAACCACTGTCCAGATCTTCAACATAGAAGTGTGGAGCATATAAAGGCGATACTTCAGTGACCTGCATGTCGTAATGTCCTGGTTCACCATGAAGGGTAAATCCATATATTTTGATAAGATATATGCCGTCCTCGGGGAAGAAAATGCTAGCCTCCTCGTCGGCATCGCCATCAGCACCCATTGCCACAAACTCGCCAACCTGGGTTTGTCCGTCAATAGGGTTTCCGCCTTTCCCATCCAAGAATATTCCCAGGTCCAGGTCAGGGGCATCAGAGTGCCCCCATATGTGAACATTTAGCCTGCTTATATCAATCAAATTCAGAGGTATCGTGGTGTTCCCAGAGGCCAACTGTTCCTGGAAAGATCCATAATTTTCCCAGTTCGGGTCATCTTGCCAGACCTCTTGGTCTGTATAAGTCTCTATATATGATCCATGGATTTCAGTGTCAACACCCTCCCAATCCATGGTCGAGTTGATGGTGATGGGGATCTTATCATACAATTCATTTGTGCATATCTCTATCGGGGATGGTTCGATGTACATAGTTCCGACACTGCCGCTGAACTCCTCGTAATTGGCGCTTCCATTTAGAATTGTATTTCGGAGCATGATGATGTTGAGCCCGGTCGTTAGCTCCGCGGTGATAACTTCCCGTGATGTGCCTGTTGTGGTGTAATATTGTGACCCTATCTCACTTCCTCCCTTATACTCAAGGGTGTATTGACCATATCGGGCTTCATTATCCAAAGAGAACTGGTCCGCCTGGCCCCGGCCATAAACGAATACATCTATGTCCGATGGGGTATTGGTCCAGTTCACGTTGATCAACAATTTATGCCCGGCACCTGTTTCTGTCATATCTGGGATATCGACAAAATAATAGCGCCAGTCATTTGATTCGATAGACCCGCCATATACCCGATTATTGTCATAGAGATCGAATGTTCCGGAATTCCCACCAAAGGTGAAGGGAAGTGAATTGGCTGCGACATTAACGACTACAGGAATAGTGCTCCGCTCCGTGTGGTAGGTATAATCTGCGGTAAGGATGTCTGATGGGATGAGATAGTCCAAAAATGTTATTTGGCCAGATTTGAGATTGATCGTATAGTCTACACCCTCAACCAAAACAATAGCGTTTTTATAAATCGTATATGAGCCAGGAACCACATCTTCATGTTGAAGTTGAGCTGTATTGTCCGGTATGAACCAAGTGTAATTCGCTAGGAGGACATTACCTAACAGGAGGGGTGTGTTGAGTATGATCTCCCCAGTTATGGGATCCAGTGTATAATCTCCAGGGGTTGTTAGAAGTGCGGTTCCAGAGTAATTGAGCCAGGCATGAACGGTCACGCCATTCCACAGGGGCCAGCCATCTGTCATGGTCACCTCGCCGGTGGCATAATCCACAGAGCAGTAGGGGTCCAGACACCACCAGCCCAATCCGCCTTCGTCCACCCACAGGGTGCAATGCAAGAGATTGGTGTAGCCTAGGTTGAATGTCCACACGTCGCCGGTGGCGGCGAGAACGGTTTCATTAACCACTTCAAATGTGCCGTTTTTCCTGAGTTCAAGTGTAGCAGGAATAACATTATCGTGTGCCAGCTGTGCATTTGTGGGTGTGGTGTTGACTACAAGTTCTTCATATTCATCGAATACCATATGTTCCAAGGCCAATACCTCTCCAACAGTTGAATATTCCTTATTCAGATATATTGCTCCCTCGTACAGGCCTATTCCTGCATCTGAAGGAATTGAAAGGGTTGCATTGAATGTCTCAGATCCTCCTGCAGGGATGTTCAAGTTATTTTGGTCAGTGGTCAGCCAGTTCCAATCTGTCTTTTGGTAGAATTCGCATTTTACTTGCCATACTGTTGTGTTTGTGGTAAAGAATGTATTCAGTGCCCTATTCCAAATCAGTAAGCCATCATGAGTCCTTTGTGCAGGGTCATAGACTCTTGCTTCGAGAAGAGTTGTGTCCGAACTCCAGTCGCACATGATCCTATTCCGTTCATAGAAACCTATTGCACCTGGGTACGGATCAGGCTCCAGATCGCCATCGAACTTGCCATTTCCATTCACATCTGTCCAGTCATGCAGTTCCAGCCAATAACTTGTATCCAGGGATCCATCCCCATCGATGTCAAGGTCTGTGAAATTGGCATAGGCCGTGACCTTGATCAGGTCAGCATTGTTCCACAGGTTTGCATCTACTGATCCGAATTTTGTACCATTTCTATCATAGATGCCTGTTTCATTGATAATACTCCATCTGTGTTCATCCCAGGCCAGGTCTAGAGAATAATGGCTCTCACCGGTTCTCTGGAGAACCGCATCTGATATTGATATGGATTCGGCAGTCACCTGATTATGGTTTTCCAGGGTAATGTTTGTCGAACGGCTGTCACCCGGATACATCAATTTTGCGAAAGCCTCATGTTCAATCCCTCGAAAATCGCCAGGGTTCCAAGATGAGATGCTTGCGGATATCCCATCCATATCATTCGCTATCTTTGTCGAACGGTCTGCATTGACGAAGCCTGCACCCTGGGCGAGCACGTCATTGTTCATGTCATCACAGCCGGACATCAGCAGTCTTTTGGCTAACTCTGGCATGGGATAAGAGCCATGCGCCTGATTATATGCATCATATATCATCGCCAGAGCACCGGCAGTGATAGGTGTGGACAAACCCGGACCATTCCAAAGCATCCAGCCATGCCCATAAGCCTCGATACCTTCTTGATTCAAAGGATGGTCGCCATATGCAAAGGCCCCTACCCCCATCACATCGGGTTTCGGCTGCCCCAATGCATTCGGCCCCCTGCTGGAGAATGGTGCCACATCACCATATGCAGGATTCGGTCCTCCGTCATAACTTTCGAAACCTATCAATGGATCCTTTCTGTAGAGCTTGCTTGTAGCTGCTCCGCAAGTAATAACACCCGGAGCGGCACCAGGGGATGCCATCATGCCATACCCATTATCCCCCTCCAATGAGGCCACAGCAAAGGTGGTTTTGCCCTGTGCATATTGTGTTAC
>JAGLSY010000132.1 GCA_023135545.1 Thermoplasmata archaeon
GCCGGAAATGTATATTATTATCTCTAGCCCTTGTCATGCCCACCAACCAACCCCCCACCACACTGGCACATCACTGAGACCCATGCTAACCGATACTGGGACCCACGCTGTCGTATCAATTTAGTGGGTTGGCTTTCGAGCAGGGTGACCCGAGTTTTCTTTTTAATTGCGACTTTGCCTATTAATCCTACGCAATTATTTTATCAAGCACATGAAATGGGCTTGATTCGATTTGTCCGTCTTTTTTCTTTTTTGGATGCGCGCCTACCTGCATTTATACGCATCCATTTCGTCAAACTTGTTTGACTCGGGAGGAGTTGGCCAGCGCAGAAAGCCATTAAAAGAAAAAAGTGGAGACGGAGCAATCGCGATAAAAGCAGAGACGGGGTATTGATATTGTTGTCCCTGTAAGTGACAACACCAACCAATTCCGATTCGGAATCCCTGTGTGCCAGCGTGGGGAGGTTCAAAAATTGAAAATTCTATAATGATACCATCATGATAGCTATTAAGTACGCCAATTGAAATTAGGTATGGAGGTCGTGGATGACTGAGGATGTCAAGATTTACGAGTTGAAGCGGACCGATGTCAAAGGAGCAACGGTTATAGACGGTTTTCCCAGCGTGGGCCTGGTCAGTTCCATAGCAGCAAACTACCTCATCAACACCCTCAAGCTCACCCAGATAGGAATAATGGACTCGGTTTACTTTCCCACGGTATCCCTTATCCGCGACGGTGTTCCCCAGAACCCGGTCAGGATATATGCCAGCGAGAAGGTCGGCGAATCGGAGGACAACAGGGACCAGATTGTCGTGTTCATATCTGAATTCCAGCCGCCCCCCAACCTCGTAAAGCCGATAGCCAGCACCCTGCTGGACTGGGCCGAGGATCAGAAATGCAAGATGGTGGTTTCTCCCGAAGGTCTTGTCATAGACAGGGAGGACGCTGACGAATCCGAGGACGAGGAGGTGACCGATCTGGAAATCTACGGGGTGGCCAGCACGAAGCAGGGACGGAAGATTCTCATGGAATGCGGTGTAACTGAATTCACGGAAGGTGTTATTACCGGGGTGGCCGGAGTGCTTCTCAACGAGGGAAGACGCAGGGACTTCAACGTCGCAACCGTTCTGGCCGAGGCTCACCCGGATTACCCTGATGCCAGAGCGGCGGCCCGTATTATCGAAACCATCGACAAGGTTCTGCTCCACATAGAACTGGATGCAAAACCCCTCTACGACGAGGCCGAGCGCATCGAGTCCCAGCTCAAGCTCATCCACAAGCAATCGAAGGGCAAGCCCCAGTCATCGGTCGACCGACCATCGATGTATGGTTAGTTGATTTTCATAGCTCATTGCAATACAAGGGTGTAAAGCAAGATATTTTATGTGGTTAATTATATATTTCTATGTAAAATAAAATATTTGCCTTTGTCCAGCACATTTAGCTTCCCTGGCAGGAATCTTTCGATTACCATGAGATTTGTGTTTACATGGCCGGTTCTATTCAGGATTTTCATGTCCCCTGCGCTTTCGGATATCGCCATCATCGTCATCACCTGGTCACATCCGTGATCGTCCATTGACGCGGGCGAGTCGATATATCTTTTGAATTCGTCAGCCACCGTCTTTCCGATAACATCTGCCGGAACTCCCCGCTCACCCAGCCTGTCAACGCCGATGAATCTGCCTTCGCCCACATGAGCCAGAACGACACCGACACCCCGGTCTATCTGATTTTCTCTGTTGTCTATCACGATGTCCACATCATAATTTTCCGCATGGTCATCTTCCAGGTTTTGGATAATAGCCCCCATCATCCTGTCCGCAATTTCTCTCCTGAGGCCCCCGATGTTGATGATGCCGGTAATCTCTCCTTGACTTCCGGTGTCCTCGGGTTTCCAGGACAACCGACCGGGCACATCCAGCTTTACATGGATCTCGCCTCCGCCTTTGGGGAAATAGCCTCTCTTTTTCACTTCCAGGCTGCATTCTATTCCAAAACACCTGAAATAGGGAAAAATAACTGATTTGACATAATCAACCGGCGGAGACCATTTCACGTCTGTTCCCCCTCTTAGCACGATCTCCGATCTACCTGGCGTGGAGCAGAGGACCGGCATGATGGCCTGGAGCACCAGGGTGACACTTCCCGCCGTGCCTACATCGAAAAGGTACTGGCCATGGCAGATATTTCCGGGGGCCAACGTTACTTCCTCCGAGCCCTTGAGGTCATTCTCCAGTTTCCCGCCGCATATCTCTGAAACCGCCCTTATGGAAGTCAAATGCTGGGCAGCCAGTCCGGGCTTTGGCCTGTTGGCTCTGATATTTTTTACTGTTATTTCCTTCCCCGTGATGACCGAGAGAGAAAAGGATGTCCTGAGTATCTGGCCGCCTCCCTCACCCATCGACCCATCTATTTCGATAATGGTATCAACCCGTTTTCAGTACATACATGTTGTTGCCCTCCGGGCCGCCGCAGTATATCCTGCTGGACCGGTTGATAAGCATGTCCATTCTTTCATCCGATATCACAACCCTCTCCATAATGTTCATCTGGGCCCCGATATCTGTCCAACTGTCCGAAATCAATATGGTGGTATCTTCCGGCGTCTGGCCCCGGGCCAGAATCCAGGGCATCGTCCAGTCGCAGGTCACGTTGAAATAGGGTCCGATTATGTCCATGTATCTCTGGTCCGATGATATCGTGGTCACATTGGAATCGGCAAGCCAGGCCATCGCCTCGAACTCGTAGTCATAGGTGGTTTCCTGAATGCCGAAAGCCTCAACCCTTTCGTATGCCAGGGGAATGGATGCCACGCACAACAGGCAGAAGGCCAGGAAAATGGAGACAGGCACAATTTTCAATGCCTTTCCATGATCTTTCGTGTAGTCGAGGGCCAGCTTGATGAGGTACGCGGCCCCCATCCCGGACACGATGGCCAATGGAATATCGATGAAGTTGTAGGCCCTGAAGACCAGGGTGAAGTTGAAGACATCCAGTCCCCGGAAGACGGAGAAAGCCATTAAAATCAAGGGGGCCAGGAACATGGCGATTATAACCGGCTTGTACTTGAATTTTGAATAGCGAAGTAGGTTGAAACCCACCATCCCGATAATGGCCAGTATGAAATAGGGGACCATGAGGTCCAGCAGAAGGCCGGTGGTCTTGGGCGCGCCGATGAATAGACTCTTTTTACCGTTGATATAGAGAATGAACATAGCGATCATGACGAACAGAACTTTCTCATCGAAGAGGGCAAAGATAGATAGATTTCCTTTTTTATCTCTTACTGGCAGGAAAAACCAGGGCTTTGACATGGCCGGTGAGGATATCATGACATGAACCAGCAGCCCCAATGTGCAGACCGAGAAGAGCAGTGCGGAATCATTCAGGTTGCTCACGTCCGAGAAAAATTGCATTTCTACTGATAGGTAGTAGGCAAGAGCGATCAGCCCCAGAGCGGGCCCGGCCAGTAATTCAAGGACCACATGCCTGAAGAACTTCTCCTCGTGCTTGTTTGCCACGAGAATGGAATGGAAAGAGACAAGGGAAACGATGATGAAGGCGATGAGGCTGGTCAAGTGATGGATGAAGGGAAGGAGGACAAGCAATGCCACCGCAATCATGCGATGCCGTGGGTCCTTTCGCAGACTGTAGGAATAAAGCAAAAGGCAGAGTACCACTATGCCCAGCAATTCTTTCATGGCTGCCGTTGTCACGTAAACGAAGAGGCCGGTGAAGGCCAGGAATAGGCTGGCCAGCAGTGCGGCCCGCTGGTTCTTCAATATTTTAAGGGCAAAGATATAGACAATAACCACCGAGAAGGAGCCGATGAAGGCGCAGAAGTAGGGAAGCAGCACCAGAGGCTCGACACCCAGCACAATCGAAAATTGTGATAGAAGAAGGGGAAAGACGGGTAGCTTCATGTTATAACCCAGGAGCCCCGAGTATGCCCCGTAATTTGGTATGTGGCCCGATGAGATCATTATCTCGGATATTTTAGCAAGGGGAAAGCCGTCTATGTTGAAGGGCAGGCCGGACTCCATTGTCGGCAGTAATCGCACTATGAAGGAGACCATGAAAAGAAGGGCTATCAGTAGGT
The DNA here is from genome assembly GCA_023135545.1 of Thermoplasmata archaeon. Taxonomy (GTDB): domain Archaea; phylum Thermoplasmatota; class Thermoplasmata; order SG8-5; family JAGLSY01; genus JAGLSY01. Next base: position 4,104 of record JAGLSY010000132.1, read on the forward strand.
AGTTGCAGGGCCTTTTCAATCGCTGACCCCCAATAGACTTTCCAGTTCTGGTATGGCTGACGGGCTCACCGCTTCATCCGCATCCCGCATCATGTCCTGGGGGGTGGCCTTCATCAATGTCTCGTTGATTATTATGCCGGATACAACAAAAATAATCATGGTGGCGATGCAGATTCCCGCCATGACCTCGGAGTTTATGAGGGGATGGATGGTCTGGCCAAACATGAGCAACAGAGAGTACTTCTCTATGGCCCGGACTATTGCATAGCCTACAATCACCCCCGACACTGTTGCCGGAATTGAAATTATCATGACATCTTTGGCGATGAGTTTCCGCACATGGGCCTTGTCAGCACCTATGGCAAAGAGTGTTCCGATATCCGGTCTCCTTTCAATAATCGCCCTGGCCAGTATCGCCGATGCGCCGATGAAGGTCAATGCTCCATCCAGGATGATGAAGGTGATAATCACAATCTTGATGGAGTTCTCCCCCTCCTGCACGAAGACGCTGATAAAGCTTCCGTTGGAGGCCTTGAACTGCTCTGGTTCGAAGTATTTCAATGCCAGGGTCTGCTGGGCCTTCTCCTCCTCCGAGACATTGGCGTTCAGGGAGGTACTGGTGTCACCGCCACCACTTATGATGACCGGCTTCTCCGTCTCCTCCAGGTTCTCTATGAAGGCTGTCTGGTTGGTGGTCTTGACCCTGATTACCGAGACCGTGTTCTTTCCAAGGCCGGCTAGGTTGCGCGCTATTTCCAAGGGTATCAGCATGTCATCAGCCGATGTCTGGCTTGTGTATATGGCATTTACCTCCATCTGGTACAGGGCTGGTCTGGTCGAGCCTGTTAAAACAAATTTGTCTCCCACCTCCAGCCCAGTTCTTCGGGCCAGTTTCTCCCCGATGACCACGAACTCTGTTGGCGGAGCCTCTCCCTCGATAATCTCCCCGCCATCGATCTCCAGATACATATCCAGAATAACTCCCCGTGCTATTACGGGCTCCTCTTTCACCATGCAGAAGGCGAAGACCTCTGGACTGGCAATTACCGTTTCATCCTCGTTCAAGTCAACAGCCAAAGAAGTGTTCAGGGAGGTGGTGGAGTTGACCTGGGACAGCGTTATGATATCCCCGCCGAAAACGCTGTTTGGTGATGACTGGATGCCCAGGAGCATGGGTATCGAGGAGCTGAAGACCAGGGTGCATAGGAAGAGCCCCAGGATGGTTTTTTTCCTGAGAATCATCACTGGCTATCACCCGCCTTCAATATCTTGGAGGCCTTCAGGGAGGGAATCAGACCGCCGATGAGCCCGGAGACCATTGAAAGGCCAAGTGGCAGAAATATAGATCTCAAGTCCACCAACGGAATTATTATGGTGTTGACACCGAAGAGGGAGGCAACTGAAACTATGCCGTTAGCCACGCATATTCCCAGGGCTATGCCCATCGCTCCCCCGGTTATGGTAATCATCAGGGACTTCATGGTGAAAATTCCCACTATAACTCTCTTTTTGGCCCCCAGCCCGCGCAGGTTCTCGATGGTGGGTTTGTGGTACTGGATCTCAATGGACATTATGGAATAGACCAGCAGAACAACGATGATGCCGGTGGTCAGCACTATGGACCACAGATTGCTCTCGACCTGATAAATCCCCGCCTCGAAGAAGCTGACCACACTGGTCGTGTGCCTTGAATTCAGGTTATTATTCTTAACCATGTCTTCAACCTGCTCGGTTTCCTCGAAAACAATCAGGAAAGAGTAATTGGAACCCAGCTCCGGGGAAAGGGCATCGATCACCCTGTCCGAGGCTATTATCCAGTCATTGGGGAAAAGCAGGTTTGTCGGGTACAGGGCTGATAAATAAATATCAACATTATTATAATTATTATTTGTATAACTAAGAACTTCCGCCTCCAGCCAGGTCCCGGCCGAGGTGTCGAACCCCGCATCGCTCAGCCGCCTGTTTGTTATGTTGCCCAGCAGCACACTGCTCTCGAAGCTTTCATTGGGAAAATCAAAGGCAATGTTGTCCATTGGGTCATGGACGGAGACTATGTATGTGTCATTGAGGCGCGCTCCCCTGATGTCTGTGATTTCGGTGCTCACCACCTTCACGCCCACGTAATTCTCCATGCCGTCCAACACTTCGTAATCGATGAAACTTTTCGAGAGGTCCTCGTCCGAGTAGATCATGATGGGGCCCTGGTCAAAGGTGGCCGAAACCTTCTCCGTGCTCTCGTGAAGCCCCCCGGCTATTGCGATGGTCCCGGTAAGATAGGCCAGGCAGAAGGCTATTCCTATTACAGTGGTGAAAATCCTCTTGTTTGATTTTATCGCAATTCTGAGAAACGGGTGCAGGCCTTGTCCCCTCCTCTAGTGCTTAAAGTTGAGACTTATGATATTCTGTCTGCCATGTCCAACATTTCAATACTTAAATATTTTCTCTATGACTTATAAATATCTACCAATAAGAAAAAGATGGGGCAGTAAACTATCAGGCCATAAATGGCCCGGATGTTTACTTTCCGTGGGCCATATGCCCGAATTTGCGGCGTGAACTCGCCGCACCCATCTTAATGTTAATGATGGGCATACGGCGGTATTCTGGGAAACCGCAAAAGGAAAAAGGTGGGGCGGTTTCCCGCCCCTGGTTTGAGGAGAGGTTAATCCTGATTCTGAAAGCCCGAGCAGGTGAACCCGAGTTTCTTTGTTTGTCCGTCTTTTTTCTTTGTGAGGGTGAGCCAGCGCAGGGCTTTCCCCAAAGAAAAAAGTGGGAGGGGAGGTCAATCATGATGACTCCCAGCCCTTGGCGGGCTTAGGGTGATCTCATTCGAGCTACCATGGAGCAAATACTAATGTATTAGCTCTTCTAATCGCGTCTAGATGCAGATGGATTGCGCAATTAGAATGCCCGAACTCGCAGAGGTTAGAACTCTGCGCCCATTCACATATTTATGATGGGCATACGGCGGTATTCTTTTTTATCAGACAACGGCCTGGGGATCGATTTCCGCATCCGGTACTCCCATTTCGTAGTTCATTGTTTCCTCGGCATGGGCCTGCTGGAACTCGTTGTTAAGGAAGTGAGCATCATCGGCTATGACCGCGATGAAGGAGCGATTCATGCGGTCCCTGATGTCGTCGATGATTCCTGCAACCGTCCTGTCAATTACCGAGAAGGCCTCTGAGATATGGATATCCGGGCTGAGCCTCAACAGCGAATCATTGTCCAGGACTATGGTATTCTCGGTGACCTGCTGGAGTTTGAAAAGGTTGTCTTCGGCCACCTGGCGCCTTCCCGCCTCGGCGCTGAAAGGCATTACCACAATGCCGAAACCCACGATTCCATTCTTCTTTGCCACATCTCCGATGAAATGGGCAATTCCGGAGCCGGTTCCTCCACCGAGGCCAGCCACGATAAAGATGATGTCCACATTCTTCAGGGCTCCCTTGATCTCTTCCCTGGAAAGCTCGGCCGCAAATTCGGCCACTTCCACAAAGCCCCTGGAATCCTCGCCAAAAGTGACGGTGGTCCCTATGTGAATCTTCATGTCTGCCCTGACACGGCTCAACGAAATCTGGTCCGTGTTGATGGCTATGGTGCAGACGTTTCTAAGTATTCCCCCCAATCTGCCAACGATGGCGGTTCCCGCGCCCCCGCAACCGATGACAGCTATTCTTGGTTCGGTCATTCCTCCGCTCATGAGGTTCATTATCTCATGCGTATAATTGTTTTGTATTGATGCCTGGCTCATTTTTTCCAACTCCATATGTTTGGCAGAATCCCGCCAAAATCCTTGGAGATTTTGGTTTTTGTGTTGTTAGAGTGCATCCCAGTTCTCTAGATTTTTTTCTTATGGCCAGCATCTATAATTAGACCATAACAATTATGACAATTGTCATGTCCCGAATCCGACTTTGACGGAATTTTGCCTTGTGGTGCCAATCCCTCACTTCTCAATGATCTGCTCAGTTTTCTTTATGATGTCTACGCTACATCCGGAAGCTTGCTCCAAAATCTTCGTTGCCTTAATGGCCTTTTCGATTATTTCAATGTTGAAACATTCTGCAAAAATTTTCTTCAGCGCATCTTCCCGGGATGTATAGTATCCCTTATTCACGAGTACATCAATGTAACCAAGTATCAATGGTGGGAACTCAACACATATTGAGGATTTTTTTTCCATAAGTTCTCTCTGGTTCTTCACGGCAACCCTGATAAAATCAGACCTGCTCGGAAAATCCAGTGCCTCTACTATGTTATCAAGCTCGTTCAATTCTCTCGTTTGAAATCTCACCGAAACTTTTTCATCGATCTCCATTTCTCTTACTCCTTTGCTGTACTACATATTTTCCGATAGCCATTATCGTCATGTAGGACGAGTACCGAAACCTATAAGGAGTTATGCATATAAAAAACTAACCCTCGCCGGACAATGTAGCACAAGCATATCTGGCTCAAAATTCATGCACATTTTCCAGTCCGACGGCCTTCCTTACTTCGATGAAAGGACAGGTGATGGTTCCGTGTTGATAGCAATCCTGCCCTTCCGATGAGATGCAGTTGCGGCACTCCATCGCGATGGCGCTCAACATCATGTGCTCAAGGTCTGTGTAGTCCAATATTTTGAATGCTGAATTCTTTTTTGCCTCGTAATTCTCGTCACATATCCCAATTGCCGAAACACCTGTCATGGATCTATCTCCTTCCGAATCTCTTTGCCCGCCTTCGGCCGTCCCTCTCGACCACGGCGCTTTGCTCCATCTCCTTGGCGATGTCGTCCAGTTTGTCGCGCTCGTGCAGATAATACTGCTTCTGCTCCTTGCACCATATCGTCAGAGAAGCAAAAACGGCCTGGTTCAGGTCTTCTACTTCACCCATCTTGATGTATTTTCTGGCCTTGATGATAAGGGCCCGGGGGATCGATACTTTAACGACCTCCGAGTTCCACATCTCCTTCTTATCTTCGATGTAATCATAAATGGCCTCCCTGATCGCCTCGCTCCGGTTGTTTATGCCGTACAACTGAGCCACATCTTCCAGCTCTTCGAGAATCTCGCTTTCTACCCTAACGTCCACTCTTTCCATCGCCATATTTTAACACCTTGTCCCACATTTTGTCGGGTGTAATATATCTACTTATTTCCCACACCTATATAGCAATGTAGGTATATAATATTAACTCGGCAAAAAAGGAAATTATATTAATATAAAAATACAGGTATTAAAATAAAGAGAGAGGGATGGGAGGCAAACGAACTCCATTCGAATCCCTTAAAAGAAAGATGCAGATGTCGGGATTCGAACCCGAGTGATTGGCTTGGAAGGCCAAGATCATAGCCAGGCTAGATCACATCTGCATTTGCGATATATTCCACTGGAAAACCAATTATGGATAAATACTTTCTGATTGAGAAAGGTAAAAAAAAATCTAATGGCCGGGAGGGATAGCCCGGCCATGTATATATGGGATGGAATTATTTAAATCGAATATTTTGACTACGGCTCCAGTTGGTCCAAGCATCCATTAAGGATATACACTTCCTGCCAGCTGCAGTCTTCTATCTCGTAGTTTTCTGTCATCGTCTTGCCTCAAATCCCCTATCACCGACAGAGTATATAAGGGTGAGATGGGGGGGTGGGCGAAAGTACTCGCGAACGTGCCCATGGGCACGGATGCGAACATTCCTTATGTCTGATATTTTACCTTGTTCAAGGTCCAAAAGACCTTATATACGGTGCTATTTATGCCTAGAGTTATGAAACAAAACTACGAGGCAAACGGCGAGTTCGACGTGCTCAACAAGGTGGTGACCAAGGACGGTCGGATTTATCTTAGTGGCTACAAGGGCTGCAAGTGCACGGTCATCGTCTGGGACAAAATGGAGTATTACCCCGGGAAAACCAAAAAGAACAAATAGACATGATATCATCCCGCGACCGTGCTTGTGCTCAGGAACTTTCAACTGTCCGACCTGGACCAGATAATGTACCATGTAGCCAGCATCTTCGACCAGGTCAACACCCCTGATTTTTATATGATCATTAATCAGTACTGGCCCGAGGGTTTTTTGGTTCTGGAGAAGGATGAAAAGTTTGCGGGCTTCATCATGAGCAACCGCATGGAGGGGGGCTGTGCCAAGATCCTGATCATGGCGGTTGTTGACGGCTCCCGAG
>JAGLSY010000133.1 GCA_023135545.1 Thermoplasmata archaeon
GTCAGGACCTCAGCGGCCAAAAACCAGATCAGTATTGGTGGGATTTCGCTGTAACGAGTACGCTGACAACCGCCACGGCAACCGGACCGACCGGCACCTCAAATATTGCACCAATAACAATTACATACACGACCGGTGGTGGTCCCGCAAATGCCGCCCTGTATTACACGACAAACACCGCCGCACCGTATACCTGGAATCTTATCGGATCCGACACTCCGGCTGACGGAAGCTATGGCTGGACAATTCCCGCAGATGGAAGGTACGGGTGGTTCGCGGTTGCCCCAGATGAAAGCGCTCCTACAAGCGTTAGCGTGCCAGAGGCATCTACCTACGTCTACGATTCGACACCGCCGACAAGCAATGTGGATCTTATTTCGCCTGAATTATACAACACTGGCCCGCTCGGAATAACTGCCACGGCAAACGATGCTTTGAGCGGTGTTGACTATGTCGAACTGTGGTATAGCTTTGATGGGAGCCTTTATGGTCTTTTCGGAACAGACAACGATGGTGCGCCATACGATTGGAGCTTCAACTGGCCGGATAGCGAAGGCTATTATGAGTTCTACACGATAGCGGTAGACAACGCCGGCAACGCCGAGACTTTGCCCTTGACTCCAGATGAAGATGCAACATATGACACAACCTCACCAGTCATAATAACGACAGACCCCGTACATCTTGATGTGGACGTTTCGATAAATCTTCCGATAATTATAACATTCGATGAATCTGTTGATCCAACGTTCTGGAAGTTCACCTGCAGTCCAGACCCAGGGGGCTGGGCTGAGGTTTGGAATGCCACCAAAGAACAGGTCACACTCACCCATGCCAGCTTTGTTTTAAATCAAGGCTATACGATCACAGTGATCTGGGCCAATGACACAGTTGGAAACGCATTGGCTGCAGGTCCTGTTCCAAACCCATGGACATTCACCACCGAGCTGGTCGATAATCAGCCCCCGATCGTTGAGTCTGTCAGTCCGACGGGAAGCACCGTGCCAGTGAGTTCCAACATCATGATAACTTTCAATGAAAGCATGAATACAACCTCTGTTGAAAGTTCCATCCAGATCGACCCAGCGGTTGCATACACGGTGTCGTGGAGTGCAGACAACAGAACAATAACGATCAATCCAAATATCGATTTTCAGTACAATAAAACCTATAATTTCACGGTTAACGACACGGCCAAAGACATGAATGATAATCCCATGACAAGTCATTACACATGGAGCTTCACGACCACGGTTCCACCACTCGTGGATATTATACCACCAGTGTCGTCGATAACGGGCTTGGATGCTTATCAGAACAGCCTTGCATTCGATATCGATTGGACATCTTACGATCCCAGCGGCATCAAGATGGTCGAGCTGTATTACACGACAGACGGCGGCACGAGTTGGACCAAATATGGCACCAACTTCACGGCAAGCCAGATATCTTTCACAGCTTCTGGCGAGGGAGTCTACGGCTTCTATATAGTTGCCACAGACGACAGCACAAACCAGAACAGAGAGACTGAGCCAGCAAGCGGCGACAGCCCGATGGCCTCCACCCATGTAGACATCACTGCCCCGATAGTTGGTGTGGGTCTGGATGTCGGTTCCAACTCTGTGATCACCATAGACGCTACAACCAGTGATTCCGGTTCGGGCATTTCATCATATCTGTGGACCATGGTTTCAGGACCGGGAATTATTACCTTCACAACGGCCAATTCCGAGGACACCAACATCATCGCAGATACCGATGGAACATATGTGGTCCGGTTGACAGTCATTGATAATGCGGGAAACACTGCTTATGATGAATTCCAACTTGTCTGGGATGCTACAAGACCGACAGCCACAATAAGCCCTGATGGAAGCAGTACCTCTGTCGACAGCAATATCACGGTTACTTTCAGCGAGCCGGTCAATATAACAATGGCGGAAAGCGCGTTCTCAATTTCACCAGTGGTCACAGGTACTTTTATCTGGAATGCCGCCGGGACCGTGATGACCTATGTGCCTGTATCAAATTTAAATTACGGAACAGATTATGAAGTAACCATTGATTCAGCTCTGATAGCTGATAATTTAGGAAACCAGATGCTCAATAATCTGACAGGCACTTTCACGACAGCCAGTGCGCCTGCGGGGACTGGGAGCATTACCGGTCAAATACTTGACGAAAACGGCAACGGCGTTCCCGGAGCAACGGTCAGCCTGGAAGGTACGGGCTACACTACGACCACAGACAGCGACGGCAACTTCAACTTGACAGACATCCCGGTCGGCGATCACAGGCTGGTGATAGAAAAGGATGGCTATAATTCACAGGAGATGCCGGTAACCGTAGTAAGCGATGAGGAAACTTCTCTCCCGCCCGTAAATCTGACACCGGCATTTGACCCGACACCAGACTGGATGTGGATCATCATTTTGTTGATTGTTATTGTCGTCGTGGTGGCAGCTGTCGGTGGAACCATTGTGAAGAGATCCAAAAGCCGTCAAAGGAAGGCCATGGAAGAAAAGGAGGAGCTGGAAGAAGATATTGAGCACTCATCGATCGAAGCAGCAGAGGTAATGTCCGTTGCTTCTGCACCTGCAGCACAGGTCCTGGCATCCACTCCAGAACCAACACCGCCACCACCAGAGCCGGAATCAGAGGGTATCGAAACCGAGCTCTGCCCCTCGTGCGGCTTCGAGATAGAAAAAGGAACTGCTTGCCCGTTCTGTTCATCAGAGCCTGGTGTGGAAGAAATACATGCTGAGCCTGTGGAAGAACCTGTCGTGCAAGAGCCTGTTCGAGAAAAACCGCCTGCACCCACGCCGGAGCCTGAGCCGGAAGCCTCTCAGCCAGCAATGCTGGACAATCAAGAAAAAATAGCCAGAATCGAGAAAGCCTACAAGGAAGGAAAGATAACGAAAGAGCAGTATCTTAATAATCTGGAAAGATTCAAGAAATGAGGGTCGCTATCTGTAAATTTCTTTACCTATCATAGAAATATGGGATAGTTAGATGCCAAAATATATTGATTTGGATGACACGTTGAGTGGAATCACCATTTCCCTACCTGTAGTAGTAGATGCTTTTAATGGACAAACTTAGAGGTATGCACTCCACTATCTGTCATAATATATTGATTTCGACGACACGCTCAATGGAATTCCCATAATAACATTGGATTCCATGATGTTGGCATTCTTTGCCGCCACCCCAACCCTGTACATTATTCTATTGTCAACATTGTTGATTTGAGCCGTCTTGGCGGCACTTCCCAGTGCAATTCCCAGGTCAAGCAGGCGGAGCATGCAATTGGGGCCGTTGAACACCTTATCGGTCTTCTGCCCGGCATTGAATTCCGCACAGTTCTCGAAGCCGCAGGAGCCGCAATCAAGGCCGATTCCCTTGTGGTCCCGCACACCGACCAGCACCAGCCCACCCGATGCCAGAAGGTTGTTGCCGTCCCTGTCAAAGCCCGGGTTGTTTTCCTCCTTGGCCAGTCTGAACATCTCGTCGACAATTTTACCGATTTCCTCCTCGGTCGCAATCTTCACATCTATGAAGTCCTGGCCTATGGCCTTGGGCGCAGTTAAGGCCGCCACCTTCATCAACTCTGCAATGATTTCAATTCCCTTTTCCATTTTCTCACCTATTTATTTTTAAAGTGCAATCACGTCCCCTTTTTCTGACTGGCTGGCCGTTATGATTTTGACCTTCCGAACTTTGTTCATGTCGAGCACCGCCTTGATGGTCCTCATGGCCACCTCCGGCTCGTTGTTGTCGCCGCTCAGGTGGGCCAGTGTAACATGCTTCGTATCTTCTCCGATCACTTTGGCCAGTGTTTCCCCGCAGTCGACATTTGGCAGGTGGCCGTTCTCACTCATTATCTGCCTCTTCAGGTGGGGCAAGTAGGGGCCGTTGACCAGCATATCAAGATCATGGTTGGCCTCCAGCACCAGGCCGTTGCAGCCCTCCAGCTCCGGTAAGATCCCGGCCGGGACATGGCCCATGTCGGTCGCGATGGCCATAGTTTTCCCCCCGTTCTCGATCCTGAAGCCCAGGGTCTGGTTGGCATAGTGGGGAACCTCGAATCCCCTTATATTAAAACCGCCGATGGCAAAGCTCTCGTCCGGGCCGATGATCTGCCTTCCGCTCAGCTTCTGGTCGTAGAGAACCCGTCCTTCCTGCACCAGTTCCGTGGCATAAATCGGAATTTCGTGCCTTCTGGACATAATGCTAGCACCCTTGACATGGTCGCCGTGGTCGTGAGAAATAATTATGGCATCGATATCATCGGGGTCCAGGCCGATCTGGCCCATCCTCTTCTTGATCTCCTTGCCGCTGAACCCGGCATCCACCAGGAGCAGGTTTTCCTCATCCCAGACCACCATCGAGTTTCCGCGGCTTCCGCTTCCCAGGATGCAGTAATTGAAGACCATGCTTCTCACAGCTTGGATGCGATTTCGTTTGCCATGTCCAGTGTTCCGTCCGAACCGCCCATGTCGTAGGTTCGCACTTTGCCTTCCGCGATTACTTCGGCCACAGCCTTCAGAATCTTTTCGGCCATCTCTTTCTCGCCCAGCCATTCCACCATGAGCCTTGCTGCAAGTATCATGGCAATGGGGTTTACCTTGTACTGGCCGTAGTATTTGGGAGCCGAACCGTGGGTGGGCTCGAAGACTCCGTAGTTATCGCCCAGGTTGGCCGCCGAAGCAAAGCCCAGACCGCCTACCAGTTGTGCCGCCAGGTCCGAGATGATATCACCGAACATGTTGCTGGATACCAGCACAGAATAATTCTGTGGATTCTTCACCATCCACATGGCCATTGCGTCGACGTTGGTCTCCCAGAGTTCTATGTCCGGATATTCCTCGGCCTGCATCTTCCTGGCCTCTCTTACCATGAGGCCGGATGTTTCCCTTATGACATTGGGCTTTTCCACGACCGTGACATTTTGTCTGCCGGTCTTTTTCGCGTATTCGAAAGCGGAGCGCAGGATGGTCTGGCATCCCTTTCTCGTGAAAATCCTGGTGGATATTGCCAGGTCGTCGCCCGGGGTATCCATGAACCTGGCCATCTTCGGATGATGGCTGGCCAGTGCTCCCTTGAGGTCCTCTGGGACAGGGTGCCACTCGATGCCCACATAGAGCCCTTCCGTATTCTCCCTGAATACCACCTGGTCGATGTCATCCCGGAAGTTGAGGGGGTTGCCCGAAAAGGCAGTGCAGGGGCGCATGTTCGTGTGCAGGTTGAGAAGCTGGCGCATCCCCACAATAGGGCTGGAATATATTTTACCCTGGCCCTGATGTTCGGGAGCCAATTCTTTCTCGGCCTCCTCCTTGGGCTTGGACGTGATGGCCCCGAAAAGCGCGCAGTCCGTATTCCTCAGAAGCTCGATTGTCCTGTCCGGGAGGGGGTTAGCCTCCGACTTCCAGAATTCCCACCCGATGTCGCCGTGGATGTATTCCGCATCCAGACCTACTTTGTCCAGCACGATTCGTGCCGCTTCCATAACTTCATTTCCAACCCCGTCGCCGGGGAGCCATGCAATCTTATATTTTGCCATTTTGAACCACTCCATAATAGTAGCTGTCAATGGTGATGCAAATGGACTAAATAAGGCTTATTATCAATATGAAATTCGGATGGCACAATTCCCATTTTCCAGCCACATTCCGCAACTGCAAACTACCAGCCCCTAAATGACCTGGCGTTTTTTAAATGCGCATTTACCCTTTGGTTTCCACGCATTTATTTTATCAAACACATATCTGGATTTTATGTCTGCTTAGTGTTTGATTTTGTAGTTGCGTATTTACTCAGTGTATGTACGCGACTACAAAAGTTAGGACATATTGCTTTGATATTGCCATGTCCTAACTTCTGATTCTGGTCTGGAAGTTCGCATTCCAGCAGCCATGGAGCAAATACTTACGTATTAGCTCTTCTAATTGCGTCTAGATGCAGATGGATTGCGCAATTA
>JAGLSY010000134.1 GCA_023135545.1 Thermoplasmata archaeon
CATTGAAGCAAATACTCTGTTGTAACACGCATATTTTCGTATTAGCTTTTCTAATTGCGTTTAAATGCTAAGGGATTGCGCAATTAGAAGTCCAAACTCGCAGAGTCTTAACCTCTGCGTTTATTTGCTGATAAATTGATGGGCATACGGCGGTTTCCTTTTTGCTGTCAATCGGTTCGATTCATCTATGGCCTAAAGCATAGTATTCTCGACCCTTAACAATATATATCCAAAACCAATCTGGATATTGTGGAATCTGAAAAGGAAACAACTGGCGTAACTGGAGGGTATTCTCCAACCCATGAAACTAGCAATGACAAAGGTGAAACTGAGGAGACCCAACTCCAATCTATCTCTCCACCCATGGTTCATTCACCAATAAAAAAAAAGAGCCAGTGGCCGGCAATTTTTGTGATAATCATGGTTTTCCTGGCACCCCTCACCTTAATAATTCTGCTGGATTCCAACGAACCGGCCGTTGAGGGAGAAATCCAGGTCACCATACATGATGTTGCCGAGATGAGAGAACTGGAGGCCCTGGAAGAGATATCGTACACCCACATGTCGCAGGAGGAACTGGAGCAGAGCATTGACGAGATGCTGGACGGTGAAAACCTCAACGAGACCGCCGATCTTCTCTATGCCCTTTTCCTCATAGAATCAAGGGATAGCCTGGCCGATGCGTATGCCGAGGCCCTGTCCGACCAGGTGCTTGGCTACTATGACACGGAGACGAAGGAAATGGTTATTGTCGAGACCAACCTGTCGGCCACCATGGACAAAATAACCCTGGCCCATGAATTCACTCACGCTCTCCAGGACCAGCATTTTGACCTCGGCAATTTTACCCAGGGCGAGACATGGGATGAAACAATGGCGCGGGAGGCTGTTGTCGAGGGCGATGCCACCCTCCTGATGATGAACTATCTTTTTTCACTGCCGGCCAGTGAACAAAACGAGTTGATGTATTCCCTGTACGCCACCCCCACTCCCACCATGCCCTACGCCATCGAGCAGATGCTCACCTTCCCTTATCTACAGGGCATGCTGTTCATCCAGCAGTTGTACGGAAATGACGGCTGGGCCTCCGTCGATGCGGTTTATTCCAACCCCCCGGTCTCCACCGAGCAGGTGCTTCACATGGACAAATACCTGGCCGGTGAGGAGCCCCTTGAGGTCATGCCGGTCCTTGAAATTCCCGGAATGGAGATGGTGCTCAACGAAACCCTGGGCGAGGCCATGGTATCGATGATGCTGGGTCATCACATATCGACTTCCGAGGCGCAGGCCGCGGCGGCCGGCTGGGGTGGTGACAGGTTTTATTATTTCGAAAATGACAGCGGCGATGACTTTTTCAGTGCCTGGACGATCGAGTGGGACACCCGGGCCGAATGCGATGAATTTATCAATATCTTCAACACCTGGGTATTCGAACTGGGGGATGTAGACAAGGCCAAATTCCAGGACGGTTATGCCAATATTATCAGGGATGGCCAGACGACCATCACCATATATCACGCTTCGGATTTGTCTTTGTATGCTTATGTATGAGTATGTTTGAATGTTTTATGATGCTATGCCCGCCCCATCTTATGGTGGCTCCCCCCACCCTGCTCCTGTGCTGGCTACACCCATCCCCCTTCCGCCTGCTCGGAGCGTATTTCTTCATTCCACAACAATATGGTTGTTCAGCATCGCCACATTTATCAGCAGGTCGAACTCGTTGAAATCATCCGGGTCGACCTTCTCCAGCTTCTGTATCGTCTTCTCCGACTTCTGCAGCTTCTTTGCCTTGCCCAGTATGTCGTTGTACAGGGTTATGATCTTCTTCAGATTCTCCCTCGGAAGCCGCCCCCATGAATAGCCAGACACAAAACCCTCCTTGAATGGCTCCAGGCAGCTGAGCAGGAACTCGGCATCCCTCTTGAGAACAATCAAATCCTTCTGGCTGTCTTTTTCGCTCTTTTTCGGCATGGTATCACATCTCTGTACGATATTGGTATCTTGGAATTATAAATCTTTGGATTCGTGAACTACCTACAACTACTACGTACTACTACACCGTATTGCTTTTGCCGCCGACCGCGGCGATATTATGAAGGGTGATAATAGTGATTCAGTAATTATTGATAATCCAGGTGAAGTCCGAGTTCACATGAATCCAGTATCCGTTTCCCAGGCTCATCGTCTCGGCATTTATTAGAGTCCTCATGTTATAGGTGCTGGAGCCATCAAAGCCCACGATCTCATCGCCCCCGGTCTCCAGCTTGACCTCAGCGACCGTCTTATCAGTCATTCCGGGATAGCCGACCAGGTTCCATCCGGACTTTAATTCTATTGTGACATTTTCCACCAGGCCGACAGTCACCAGATTGTCGTTTCCATTGGCATTGAGCCACACCCCGTTCCGGTATTCTATCATGTCAAGGTCATCCAGGATGTCCGGCCTCGCTGTGCTGTTGCTCGCCCATT
>JAGLSY010000135.1 GCA_023135545.1 Thermoplasmata archaeon
TTGAAGATGGAGCTATTGCCAAAAATGAAGAGGAAGCATGGACACTTGTTACAGACCTTGATAAATTGGATATTCCATCCAAGGTATATGATGTCATCAAAAGAAGGCTTGACAGGCTCATGAAGGAGCAGAGGGACATTCTGGAATGTGCTAGCATAGTCGGAGAAGAATTCCACTCAGGTATTATAGAAAAGACCATTGGGATTAACAAGATACAGCTCCTGAAGAATCTCAGTGAAATTGAAAAGGTCCATAATCTAATCCATTATCTCTCAGATAAATATAGATTCGACCATGCTAAGATAAAAGAGGTCTTGTACAATGGGATCGGAGGGGAACTGAGAAAGGAATATCATCGGATAATTGCTGACACTATAATGGAGATAAATAAGGATGGCATTGATGATGTCGTGAGTGATCTAGCATATCATTATTTTGAAGCAGGGGATGAGAAGGCCGGTGAATATTCGCTCAGGGCTGGCAACCAGGCAAAAGAAAGATTTGCAAATGAAGAAGCCATAAGATTCTACACAAATGCACTGGAAATCATCAACGATGATGAAAAAATCAAAGAGATCAATGAAAATATGGGAGATATTAATTCACTAATTGGAGAATATGAAAATGCTATGGAGAATTATCAATCTGCAATTAAAAGAGAGAATGATGTCAGAAAAAAGGCAGATCTTCACAGAAGGATTGCCATAGCTTATAAGGATCAGGATAATGTTGATGCGAGATTAGAGGAATGTGAAAAAGGTTTGGAACTTCTGAAAAATGATGAAAGCATTGAGAAAGCAAGATTGCTTGGGGAGAAAGGATGGGCAATTCAGACAAAAACATGGAGCTGGAAAGATCTCAGAGAGTTTTTCCATGAAGAATTAAGGATAGCTGAAAAATTCAATGATAAAAAAGAAATCGCACAAGCCCACCATAATATTGGGAAGCTGTATCATGAAAAATTTACTGATGATTCAATGAAGGAGGGTATTAGCCATTTTGAAAAGGCATTGGCAATACAGGAGGATATTGAAGATACCATTGAATTATCTAAAACCCTTTTTGAGATCGGTGTGCTTTACCATAATCGAGGATTTATGTATCCTAATGAAGGAAACTGGGACAAAGCCATAGAATATTATAATAGAAGTATGAAAATAAAACAGAAGATCGGTGATAAATATGGAATTGCCTGGATATTATACTGTATTGCTGTTCTTCATAGAGATAATGATGAATTAGATAAGGCTCTAAAATTATTTGAGGATTGCCTTGAGATACATAAGAAGATCGGTAAGAAAAGCGGCATTACTCAAGCCCTTTATGGAATGGGTTATATTTACAGTTTAACAGGTGAACTCGATAAGGCTTTAGATTACTATGAACAAAGCTATGAAGTAATTAAACAGACGGAACAGGAGTTGATGACAGCTGCTTTCTTAATAGATACAGGAGAGATATATGAAACCATGGGAGAATTGGATAAAGCATTGGAAATATACGATCAATGCATAGATCTTTGTGAATCATCAGAGACAGATAATAAAGGCCAATTAGAGTACATCTTAAGATTAAAAGGAAATGTGTACAAACATAAAGGCGAGCTGGACAATGCATTGAAATATCATAAAACAAGCTTTGAAATGAACTCTAGGGAAAATACACCTTTTCAAGAACGAAGGTTAATTAACAACCACTCTGGTTTAGCTGAAATATATATCAAACAGGGAAACATCGAAGAAGCAAAAAAACATGCAGGCAAAGCCCTTGATATATCGAAAGAAATAGATTCTGTTCATCATAAAAGAATAAGCTATCAAGCATTGGCCATGGTATCTAGAGAAGAAGGCAATTGGACAAGATCAATGGAATATTTTGAAAAAGCTAAGGAGACCCTTGATAATGACCCACAGGGAGTTTACGTATTGAAAGAGCACAGGTCCCGCCTCTCCTACGAATACGGCCTCCTCTTCAAAGCCATGGGTGAGCCAGATAAGGCAAAGGAGCATCTGGATAAGGCTCTCAAAGGATACACGGAATTAAGCCATAAGCTCTGGGCAGATAAGGTTCAGAAGGCTCTGGAGGAACTAGCCTCATGACAGAATTAGCCCTACAACAGCCAGAACTCATAGGCAGAGAAGATGGAACTTAAATCCCATAAAAACCTTTTATATCTCTTAGACATATGTATGTCCGATATTCATGACATCATCCTATCTCGAAGATGAGGACAGGGTTTTTTACGGAGGAAAGAAGTCTTCAGACAAAACCAGCAAACAGGAGGAAGAACCATACGAAGACCCGCTCGAGGACCCACCGAATAACCAAGACACATATGAGGACAAACAGAATACCTATGAGGACAACCAGGGTTCCTATGAGGACAACCAGGATACCTACGAGGAGAACCCGTACGATACTCCATCTTCAACTTACAGCACCCCGGAGGACACCGGAAGACAAGTCCCCAAGAAGCACGAGCTGACCGAAGAAGAACTGGAAAGGCAGATAAAGGAATCCAGGCTGGCCAAGAGAAAGGCAGAGAGCGTTCATGACATCACCGTTTTGAGACAGAGGGCCGCAGAACAGAGCGAGCAGGCTGCCAAGTTTTATAAAAAATACAGGGCCGAGGAAGCGCAACAGGTCAAGCACGAGCAGGCGGTTGCCAAGTACCGCAGGAAATCTGAGAAATACCAGGAGAAGATCAAGGATGTGGAGGTCAAGATCGCGGACAAAGAGGCATCGCTGGGCTATCTGGAGAGCGGGAAGCTGGAAAGGGCTCATGTCAAGATCGCCAAACTCAAGGGCAAGATCGCCAAGCTGAAGTCCAAGGTCAGCACCGCGGAGGCAAAGGCCGCCAAGCACAGGCAGAAAGCCGTAGGCAGGAAGAGGAGAGCCACAGAGTATCTGGAAAAAAGCAAGATACACGAGGCAGAGGCAAAGGCCTACAACAACAGGGCCAACAGGCTTGAGAAGATCACCAGTTAACTGAGTTCTAATTTCTGAGTTCTGTACTCTTGAGTTCATGGAGTTTATGGAGTTCGTATTGCTAATGGATTGTACCCATGAGTTCGTAGAGTTTGCCCTTCAGAGATTAACTCTATAAACTCCCAAACTCATTAAACTCTATAAACTCGCTAACTATCCTTCCTCTCTTTGGAATAATATTTTGCATCCAGCACATCCCTTATTCCCTGGGCTATGCCTTTGCCGATCCCCTTGACTTTCATCAACTCCTTTACATCGGCGTCCATGATGGCCTGGGCACTTCCGAAATAGGATAGTAGGCGCTGTGCCAGCACGGCCGAGACATTTGGCAGTCCCTCGATTATGAACTGCTGGCGCTCCTGGAGCAGCATGGTTCCCTTGTCCGAGCGCATTGCCGGTGTGCGGCTTTCCATGAATTCCCGCCTGGCTATTGTACCGACCAGCTCTGCGGTTTCGACCTCGTCCTTCACGGTTATAACCGGAATTCCGAAGTCCACGGTTATCGAGGCCAGTGCTCCCATTATTGCGGATTTAGCCATGCCGCTTCTCGAATACAGGTTCTCGCCCTCGACTATGACCATGGGGGCCAGGTAGGCGCGCTTGAGGGCCTTGACCTGTGGAAATAATCTGCCATCTTTGAGGGAATGGATGAAATCGTCCACTTCCTTTCTCTCGATTCCCACCCTGTCCGAGACAATATAATCGCCGATGTCCAGCTGTTTCGACTCGATAATAAAATCCTGACGGGCCAGCTCGCGGACAACAGATGAATTGAACTCCCTGGTATCGACAATTATTTTTATCCTGAGCTCATCGCCAGGTTCCGACTCTGATTCGCCACCCTTCTGAGCCTTTGATTCCTTTTGCTGGCCTTCGAAGTCCATGAGCGATCTCTGGGGTCTACCCCCCTCGGCAGGCATGGCCTGAAGCTCTAGACCTCCCTGGCCAGTTCTCTTTCCGGCCGCGGGTTCAACTGCCGGGTCAGATGAATTGTCGGAAGGTGCCAGACTGCTGAAATCTCCGGTCCTGGGGCCTCCCACGTGCATCACGCCCTTCAGCTCCCTCCTCAACTTATCCAGCTCCTTCTGCATTCTGGATTCCTTGTGCTTGCTGGACCACCGGTAGGCCTCGTCCCTCGTTCCCTTGTAGATCAAAACGACAACCTTGCCGGGCCTCTGGCGGCCGGTCCTTCCACGGCGCTGGATTGTCCTAATTTCCGAGGGCACCGGCTCGTAGAAAACCACCATGTCGGTGGCCGGAATGTCCAGCCCTTCCTCGGCGACGGATGTGGCAACCAGCACGTTGATCTCTCCGGATTTGAACCTGTCAATTAACTCCACTTGCTGCTTCTGCCTCATGCCCTTGTCCTCGCCCTTGCTGGCCTGGCCGACAAAGCGGGCGGGATTCGCACCCTTCAACTTATCCAGTTCCTTGGTCACCATCTCCGCTGTATCTCGGAAGTGGGTGAAGACGATTATCCTGGAATGCTTGTGGGCCAGCAGTTGCCCTTTGACGATCTCCACCACCTTTTTCAACTTGGGATTGTCCAGTTTGTCGATCTCCAGGCTCTTGGATTCCTTGATGGCCAGCTGCACCTTTGGAAGGGCGATTATGGTCTTGGATGCCTTGCTGGCTCCCCTGGTCCTCGCGTCCTTCATCATCTTCTCGAAGAACAATCTGAGGGCGGCCAGTCCCTGTGTTTCGGCCATCTCGAGAGCGTGGTTCAGCTTTATGGTCACCGCGACCAGACTTATGGCCTCGAAATGGGCGGGGTTTTCCGAGCCGCGGCTGAGGTTTGCCTGTATCTCCCTCTGGGCGGCCAGCAGGTCCGTTGTGGAGTAATACTTGGAGTTCTTCAGATAGCCCAGGTTCTGCAGTTTGATAACCTGCTCTTCCCTGGCCCCCGTCAGGAAATCCAGTATCTTTTTCATTTCTTTCGGGACTTTGACCTCGAGCCAGCGCATTTTCACGTCATGCACGTACTTGACAACATCAGGGTCGTAATCGTGCCTTATCTCGATACCCTGGATGCCCAGGTTCTCGCATACCTCCAGTATCTTCTCCTTGCTGGAACCGGGCGAGGCCGTCATTCCAAGCGAGTGGCCTCCCTTGACCCTGGCGTACTTCTCGGCGATGAAAACATAGGCGTAATCACCTGTGGCGCGGTGTGCCTCGTCAAAAACAATCAGAGAAACGTCCTTTAGATCAATCTGGCCAGATATAAGGTCATTGGAGATCACCTGTGGTGTGGCGCAGATTATCTGGCTGCCGGCCCACAGCTTCTTTCTTTTGGCCGGAGCGATTTCGCCTGTCAGGACCACTGGCTCTTCGGCGAGCAGATGCTTTTTGAGAAAGCGGGCATGTTGCTCGACCAGGGGCTTTGTCGGGGCCATGAAGAGGATATTGCCCTTTTTTGTCCGAAGGGTTTCGGCCATCACCATCAGGGCTATCACTGTCTTGCCTATGCCAGTGGGCAGAACGACCAGGGTGGAGCGTGAGAGAGCCGAGCTGGCGATGGCCTCCTGGTAAAGCCTTCGCTCGATGGAATCTGGCTCGATCATTTGATGGTTGACGAACACGATGGCATATTGATACTTTGGTTTATAAGTGTTTTATGTGTGGGTGGGCGAAAGTATAATAAATCGAGGATGAATTCATTGAAAACTAGAGCATATGACCGATGAATACGTAACAGATGATGAATATCCAGAATATTTCTCAAAGCTGAATGGGCTGAGAGCTAGGATAGCCCGGGACCTGCCGACCCAACCTGGATTGCGAGTCCTTGATTTAGCAACTGGCTATGGGTATTTCGCTCTTGAGCTTGCTATGTGCGAGCCTGAAATAGAGATAATTGGGATAGATATCTCTGAAGTTGATATTTCAAAGGCTAAGCAGTTTAATGGCAAAATCAAATTCCTCCAGATGGATGCTACATCAATGTCCTTTCCCGACGAGCACTTCGACATAATTATGAACTTCTTGGGACTGGAAGACATTCACATGACGAAGGGTAAAGATGGGATACAAGAAACATTTCAAGAGGTCAGTAGAATTTTGAAGCCAGGCGGTTATTTTTGCTTTGTTGTCATGCCTCCTGAAATGATGGAGACCGAGGCCCAGAGGCTGGAAGTTGCCTTATTCTCCTATATCTGCAATGCCACATGGCTGAGCCTTGACGAATATAGGAAGATTCTCTATGAAGCTGGATTCATGATAACCAGCCAAAAAGAATTTTCAACAGGTAAGAAACTCACCTCTGCCCATGCAAAGGAAGAAATAAAATTTGCTTGTGTGAATGTTCCAAAGATATATAGTATCCAGACTCCTACATTTGATGAGGTATGGACAAAATTTGGTGATGAAATCGAGAGCTATGGATTGGGCCATTATTCGAAGGTAGTTATGATTGAGTCGCGAAAAGAGGGTGAATGAATGGATACTGAATTTTGCAAGCTGGCAATTGAAACCTCCTTTCCGGATTTTGTAATCCACTCGATAAAAGCCAACGAGATACAGGGCTGGGACTCTTTCGTGGCCAGGGTCAATGAAACACATATATTCCGCTTTCCGACACGTCCCAGGGTAATCAGGCAGCTGGGCTTTGAGATAATAATACTGCCAGAACTAGCAAAGCGACTGCCAATCCCCATACCGAATTTTGATCATATCTGGCATGGTGATGATGAGCGGCCGCAGATGTTTGTCGGTTACCCCATGATCCAGGGGACGGTGCTGTCCAGAACTCCTCCATTCGAACCAGCCAGGAAAAAAGAACTGGCCAGTTTACTTGGAAGGATTTTGATAGACATACACACCTTTCCAATCGAGAAAGCCCTTGAAGCAGGCATGAAGCCTGCAACCCCCCAGACATGGAGAAAAGACCATGAAAATATGCAGACCAGGCATGAGAAGAGTTCATTCCCCCTCATGGATCCAAAACTCAGAGAGAAATGCATAGAGATATTTGATGAATATCTGGGAAATGATGATTATTTTCATTTTAATGCTGTATTAGGCCATGGGGATCTGTCTCCTGACGACCATATTCTCTGGAATCCCGAAACAGAAGAAATAACCGGAATAATCGACTGGGGAGACATGCAGATAGGTGATCCAGCACTTGATTTCACAGGCATCATCTGCGACTGCGGACCAGAGTTCACGGATATGGTGCTGGCCGAGTACAATAAGGAAATGCCCGATGACCCCACTATCATGGAGCGAGCGGCCTGGTACATGAAACTCTTCGGATTCTATTTTATTGAATATGGCCAGCTCACCAAGGAAGATAAGTGGATAGAGGAAGGGTTGGAAGAATTGAGAAAATCATGAAAGCAACACATGAGACAAAACATAAATGATTTTTTACCCTAACCTTCCAACATGGGTGCCTGCATTATGCCAACATGGGTCACAGTAATTGCTAACATGGGTGCCAGTGATGATCAGTGTGGCGGGGGGTCGAGCATGGTAAGCACCCAACAATAGCTAACATCCATGCGAGCAAGCCCAATCGCTATCA
>JAGLSY010000136.1 GCA_023135545.1 Thermoplasmata archaeon
CGTTCTCTGCCATTTTGCAGTAAACTACCAGGCCATTTGTAGTTGCGTATATTAATAGCAATCTCGACGCGACTACAAAAGCAAATATGTATCCAAACATATGGCAAGTTAAATATTTGATTGGATGACCTGGAAGTTTCCATTTCGTAAGCCATCGAAGCAAATACTATGCCTGTAGCCAAAATAATTCGTATTAGCTTTTCTAATCGCGTCTAAATGCAGAGGGATTGCGCAATTAGAAGCCCTAACTCGCAGAGGCACAACCTCTGCGGTCAATTGCATTATATCGATGGTCTTACGGCGGTGTTCTTGTTTAGCAGGGGCCAAAACCAATATGAGGAAAGTTTATATCTGAATGGTCATTAACCCTGATTGAGTGATCTAATGCAAGCGGGACAAATGAATTATGACAGGACAATAACTGTTTTTTCGCCAGATGGCAGGCTCTTCCAGGTGGAATACGCCAGGGTAGCCGTTGGACGGGGTACGACAACCGCAGGTATCAAGTTCAAGGACGGTGTCGCGCTCATGGCCGACAAAAAGGTGGGCAGCAGGCTTATCGAATCTAATTCCATCGAAAAAATATTTGATATTGACAAGCACGTTGGCTGTGCATCATCAGGTCTCGTGGCAGATGCCCGTGTGCTGGTGGATTATGCCAGATACACCGGCCAGGTAAACAAGGTCACCTATGACGAGCCAATCAGCGTGGACATATTGGTGAAAAAGATCTGCGATTACAAGCAGGCTCTGACCCAGTATGGCGGCTACCGGCCCTTCGGAACCGCCCTTCTTGTGGGTGGTGTGGACTCCCATGGCATTCACCTGTACGAGACAGACCCCAGCGGGGCTTTGATCTCCTACAAGGCAGGGAGCATTGGCTCCGGCAGGGCGGTTGTCATGGAACTCTTTGAGGAGAAGTTCAAGAATAACATGAAAATGGAGGATGCCGTGCTTCTGGCCTTGGAAGGTCTCAAGAAGGCCAGCGATGACCCTCTCACTGGAGATGCCGTTGAGATCGCCGTCATAAAAAAGGGAAAGAATTTCGAGAGACTCGGGGAAGTAGCTGTCAATAAATACATTGAGAAGCTCTAGGATAATGGGGAAAGATGGTCAAAGACAGGATGTGGCAGAAAGAACATACTGATGACCTGATGGACGGTATGGTCATCGCCTACATGGAGAGCCATGGCCATAAATTCGAAATCATCATAGAAGCGGATTTTGTCGATGAAGTGAAATCCGGTGATGGAGCAGATATACTGGAGCATATGCCCGAGGATAGCATTTTCAAAGATGCCAGGAAAGGAGAGAGGGCCTCGGAGGATGCCATAAACCAGGTCTTTGACACCGACGATGTTGCCCAGATTGCGACACAGATCATCAAGAAGGGCCAAGTGCAGCTCACCACCGATCAGAGAAGGCAGATGACCGAGGAAAAAAGAAAACAGGTCATAACCATGATTGCCAGAGAGGTCATAAACCCCCAGACCAAGATGCCTCACCCCCCGCAGAGAATAGAGCTGGCAATGGACGAGGCGAATGTTCAGATAGACCCTTTCAAGTCGGTGAACATCCAGGTTAAAGAGGTGGTGGACGCCCTCAGGTCCCTTCTGCCCATCAGTTTCGAGAAGGTAAGGATGGCCGTCAAGGTTTCGGCCGTGGATTATGGCCGGTGCTATGGCGATATCAAGAACTTCGGCACGGTTGTCCGCGAGGAATGGCAGAATGATGGCTCCTGGATAGGGGTGGTCGAGATGCCCGGCGGCCTGCAGACGGATTTCATGTCAAAGATAGGGGAAAAGACCAAGGGAGCGGCCGAGATAAAGGTCATAAAATAGTCTTCCTGGTTGAGGAGAGGTAACCGATGAATTCAAACGATGATTCTCAGAGTAAGAGAACCCTGGTGCTGCCGGGGGATGAGCTGGGTGATGATAATTTTAAGGCAGGTTCCGGCACCTATAAACTGGACGGGAAGATACATGCGGCCCAGCTGGGCATAATGAACATAAGCCGGGACTTCATCAACGTGATTTCCCTGTCCGGAAGTTACATCCCCAAGCCGGGAGATTCGGTTATCGGGATAGTTATCGACAACGGGCCATCAAGCTGGATGGTGGATATCGGATGCCCGTACACGGCCATGATGCACACCAATGATGTCCAGTGGAACGTCAAATACGGAGAAGCAGGAAAGTACCTGAAGCCGGGAGATGCAATATTGGCCAAAGTGTCGAGTGTCGGGGAAACCAAGAAAACCCAGCTGACCATGAAAGAGCACGGTTTGAGAAAGATAGAGGGGGGCTTGCTCGTCCAGGTTGCCCATTCCAAGGTGCCGCGGGTCATAGGAAAGGGCGGCTCCATGATATCCCTGCTGAAGCAGAAGACCAACACCAGGATGTTCGTAGGGCAGAACGGCATGATCTGGCTGGACGGGGAAAACCGTGATATGGAAAGGGCCTCGGCGGCGATAAACCTGATCGACGAGAAAACCCGGTCTACGGGACTTACCGAGGAAATATCGAAATTCCTGGAAGGAGCCAGCAACGGCTCACCTGAAACAGACATAGACAGCGATGGGGTGTGAATATGGAAGATATCAAGCTTATTGACGACGAGGGAAAAAGAAAGGATGGACGGGCGCCAGATGACCTGAGGGATATCAGAATCAAGGCCGGTGTTTTGCAGAACGCCGACGGCAGCGCTTACATCGAGTGGGGAAAGAACAAGATAATGGTCGGCGTCTACGGGCCCAGGGAGGTCTTCCCCAAGCATCTTCAGAGACCTGATAGAGCCATAGTCCAGGTCAACTATTCCATGTCAGCCTTCTCGGTCGACCAGAGGAAGAAGCCGGGGCAGGGCAGGAGAGAGAACGAGATATCCAAGATAATCTCCGAGGCCCTTGAAAAAATAATCATTTCAAATCAATTTCCGAGAACATCGATTGATGTTTTCATCGAGGTGCTGGAAGCCAGTGCCGGGACGCGTTGTGCGGGGCTGACGGCTGCATCCGTAGCACTGGCAGATGCGGGAATACCTATCATCGACCTTGTGCCATCCTGCGCCGCCGGAAAGATAGACGGCCAGATAGTTCTCGACCTTGACAAGATCGAAGACAATATCGGGGAGGCGGACCTGCCTGTTGGCTACGTGCCGAAAACAGGAGAGGTGGTCCTTCTCCAGATGGACGGGCATTTCACACCCGAGGAGTTCGAAAAGGCCTTTGGCATGGCAAAAGAGGCTTGCCTGCACATCCACAAGCTCCAGAGAGAGGCTCTGATCGCAAGATATCCCCTGGAAGCCGGAGATGAAAATGATGGCGAGAACGCGGATGGGAATGTTGACGATAACAGGGGGGCGAGCCAGTGAAGGAGATAATACCAGAGCTGAAGATCGAGCACATCAAGCGGCTGGCTGCTGGCGGAAACCGGGCTGACGGAAGAAGCCTGGGCCAGTTCAGGGAGATGAGTATCGAGAGGGATGTCATCGGAACCGCGGAAGGCTCGGCCAGGGTGAAACTGGGAAAAACAGACATTCTGGTAGGGGTGAAAATAGAGCTGGGAGCGCCATACCCGAACCACCCTGATGAGGGGATGCTCAAGACCACTTTGGAACTGAGGCAGATCGCCCACCACAGCTTTGACCCTGGCCAAATGAAAAACAGAGCTATTGAATTGTCCAGGGTTGTAGACCGCGGCGTGCGCGAGAGTAGGATGATAGACATGAAAAAACTCTGCATCGAGCCCGGAAAGAAGGTCTGGATGGTTTATCTTGATATTCAAGTGCTCGATTACGATGGCAATCTATTCGATGCCGCCACCATAGGAAGCATAGCCACGTTAACCGGAGCAAGGGTACCTGCCTCGGCCTTCGGATTGGGCGAGGATTTTCCACTGCCTCTGAGCGAGATGCCGATCTCGACCACTTTTGTGAAGATAGACGGGCATATTATGCTCGACCCAACAGCCACTGAGGAAGCAGTGGCTGATGCCCGTTTGACCGTCACCATGGACTCGCAGGGAAACCTGAGAGCTATGCAGAAAGGTTTAAGTGGGGCATTTTATTACGAGGAGATTACCACGGCTATTGAAAACTCAATAAAAACAGGCAATAGCATAAGGGAAATCATCCGGAGTGGCTGAATGCGAGAACGTAAGTGATTGCATTCAAATTTCCGAAATTGAATGAGCGAACTTGGTTCGCACATTCAAAAGCTCGAGAGAATCGAGAGATTCAAAATGGAGGAAATAGGATGGCAAGGAGAACCAAGAAAGTCGGAATAACAGGCAAATTCGGCCCCAGATACGGCGTCACAGTTCGAAAGAGGATAAAGGATGTCAGCAGGCACAGGCAGAAGGCCCAGAAGTGCCCCGAGTGCCAGCACTCTGCCGTTAGGAGGGAGAGCACCGGCATATGGAAATGCAGGCACTGCGGCCTCGTCTTTGCGGCAGCCGCCTATTCAACAAGAATCAGGGAATTCAAGAAGG
>JAGLSY010000137.1 GCA_023135545.1 Thermoplasmata archaeon
TTCAGGGTAGAGCCAGAGAGGGCTCCATCGCGCTCGTCCGCGACAGTGATTTGGATCGCGTACTTGTGCATCCTCACATCCTCGAGAAGGCGGCCGGATGTGTCAACCTCAACTCCCAGAACAGTATCCTGGACGAAGTTCTTTGGCACTCCGCCGCCTATCATGAAAACTCCGCTTTGCTTGCTGGCCGTAACGAGGGCCACCAGTTCCCTGAAATCGGCAACCGAATCGATGCTCAGATGGTTTTCCGGGTTCTGGCGCTGATGGTCGAGTAGACCGAAGCCGGCGCTGCAATCCGAGAAGGCCGGCACGAAGATGGGCACGTCCATTTTGTAGGCCGCGTGAATCACCGAATCATCGACCTTGGGCCCGACCTCATCCAGATACTTGCCCATCTCCCTTATGAACTCGCGGGACGAGTAGGGACGTTTTTCCAGTTTGTCGGCAACAATCTTGATGGTCTGGTCGCATATTCGCAACTCATCCTCATCAATGAATGTGTCGTATATTCTGTCGATGTGTAGCTCTCTGAGGTCGTTGTCGTCAATGAACGGTGTTCCGATGTAATGCTTGAAGCCGATGGCCTCGAAAAAATCCATGTCAACTATGACTGCGCCAGTAGATACTATGGCATCAACCATGTTGTTCATTATCATGTCGTGGACTATCTTCTTGAGGCCTGCTGAGAAAAGGGAGCCGGACATGCATAAAATTATCTTGCAGTCGCGGTCGGCCAGCATCATGTCGTATATCTTTGCGGCCCTTGATAAATTGCGGGCCTGGAATGCCATGCTGGACATCGCCTCGACAATGTCAACCACGTCATGCTCTTTCATGTCATAATGCACTATCAGGTCCTTGAGGAGGTCTTCCTTTTTGAGATTCATGATATCAAATCCATGAGATATATTATACAAAGAAGGAAAGAGAAATATATATTCTTTTGTAAGGTCGCATGCCAACGTGGGTCCCAGTATCAGATAGCATGGGTACTAACATTACTCAGTGCGATGGGGGAGGAAGGAGGGTATAGACAATAGCCAGCAAAGGCATCTTCAATGCAATAGTGGGAAAAGGAAGGTGGGCACAGATTGAATCTGCATGAGGTTAAACTTTAACTATTGGATTTGCATTACCCTCAAGCAGAAGGGATGCACGATGAGACTGGTAATATTCTTATTGCCAGTATGTTAATCTGGTGACGTCCCTCTGATAAATTGAAGGGATCAACATGGCGGTTTCCACGGCTGAAAAATTGGCGCGCGGTCAGAAAGAGATTTCCATAGGGGAATTTTTCCAGAGGAACAAACAGATACTTGGATTCGACTCACTGACCAGGTCAATGATCACCGCCGTGAAGGAGGGCGTGGACAACTCGCTGGATGCCTGTGAGGAGGCAGGCATATTGCCAGATATATATGTCGAGATCGAGCAGGTGTCCAAGAACGAGTTCAAGATAATCCTGGAAGATAACGGGCCGGGCATTGTAAAACGGCAGATGGCCAATGTTTTTGGCAGACTTCTCTACGGCTCCAGGTTTCACAGCATCAGGCAGTCCAGAGGTCAGCAGGGAATCGGAATCTCGGCGGTGGTGATGTACGGCCAGCTGACAACCGGAAAGCCGACCTACGTGATTTCAAAGACAGAGAAAGAGGAAGTGGCTCATTGGATGCGCCTGATACTCAACACCAAGAAGAACCGCGCCGACGTGATAGAGGAGGATTTCAAGGTCTGGGAGGACAAGGAGCACGGCACCAGGATTGAGGTATTCATCAATGCAAGATACATTGCCGGCAAGCAGTCTGTTCTCGAATACCTGAAGGGCACGGCCATCGTCAATCCCCACGCTCATATCACCTTCAAGGACCCCAACGGAGAAGTTGAAGAATTCAAGCGGGTGAGTGATGAGAATCCAAGGGCCACCAGGGAAATAAAACCCCACCCCAAGGGCATAGAACTGGGGTACTTTATCAACATGGCCAAGGCCTCCAAGCACAGGCGGATGGTTACCTTCCTCACCGACGAGTTTTCCAGGGTAAGCCCCAGGGTGGCCAAGGAGATCCTTGAGAAGGCAGGCGTCAGGGAAAAGCAGAGCCCCAAGACTTTATCCATCCAGGATGCGAAGTCTGTTCTCAAGGCCATTGATGAGGTCAAAATCATGGCCCCCCAGACCGACTGCCTTTCACCCATAGGCCCCACCCTCATTAAGAAGGGATTGAGGAACGTGCTCAGCGGACTGAGGCCTAAATTCTACGCTCCGCCGGTAACCAGGGACCCGAAGGTGTACTCTGGCCACCCCTTCCAGGTCGAGGTCGGTATGGTATATGGGGGCGAACTTCCCAAAGACAAGCAGGTCGAGATACTGAGATTCGCCAACCGTGTTCCATTGCTGTACCATCAGGGAGGGGATGTCATCACCAATGCCATCTCCAAGGTTGATTGGAGACGATACGGCCTGGAGCAGAGGGGAGGGAAGGGCATACCCTACGGGCCGGCGGTCATCCTCGTCCATGTGGCATCGACCCAGATTCCCTTCACCAGCGAATCAAAGGACGCTATTGCAAACATCAAGGTCATCGAGAACGAGGTAGAGAAGGCACTGAGGCTGTGCGCCAGGAAGCTGAAGACACATCTGAGCAAGAGCGCGAAGAAGGCAAAAAATCGGGAGAAGTTCAACATAGTCCAGGTACTGCTGCCGGAGATTGCAAAGAAGTCGGCCAGCATAGTGGGAAAACCGGTACCCAAGCTGGGCAAGACCATAACCAGCATCATGAACGTCATCTGGATTGATGATTCCATTGAGTATGACAAGAAAAGGCACAAGGTCCAGGTCGATATCTATAACTACACCTCCACTATCAAGAAGATGAAGCTGTACACCGAGCTCCCAATCGACAACCTGGACATGAAAAAAATTGACCCCGAGCCAGACGACATCAATGGCGATAAGATACAATGGGACATAAAGAGGATAACCAGCACCGATGTTTTTTCCATCAAGTTCGAGCTCAAGGGCCTGGAAGAGGAGGACTTCAGCGATATCGAAGTATATTTCTCGGATGTGAATCCATCAATAGTCATCGGGGCCGAGATGCTGCCAGGGGACTGGAACCTGGACGACAAGAAGATAACCGCTGCTGCTCAATCTCTTTTTGACTATGACGAGGAAAAGGATGATGATGGAGTGGCTGGCCAACCGGATGAGGAGGAGGAAAATGATGTTGTGGATTACGATGACGAGGCCGATCTTTCGGATGATGATAATGGCATTGATGATAAGGCGGAGGGATTTTGAATGCGAGAACGAAGTGATTGCATTCAAATTTCCGAAATGATAATGGAGGAAATCAGATGGTGAGTGAGGACAGGCATCAGAAGGCTGTGAAGGAACTTTACGATATCGCAGACAGCATATACAGGCAGATCGAGAAGGGCCAGATACCTAAAATGGAAATCCCCCTCAGGTCCAAGAAGAACATTCAATTCGCGCCCAGGAAAGGCGTCTGGAAATACGGGAACATGAAGGGCATACGCAGTGCGAAGAAACTGAACGGGGCCTACATGCTCCTCAGGACAATGTACATGCTGGAGTTCATAAAGGACATGATAAAGGATAACAAATCATCAACCCTCAGGGAAATGTACTATATCTCCGAGGGCTGGGACAAGGGAAAGTTCGGGTCCCAGGATGAGTCAAACAATCTTGCCGAGGACCTGGAGATCGTGACGGCGTGCATGCGTGAGGACTTCAAACTGAGGCCGGAAGAAGACGGAGCCAGGATAATCGGCAACCTCACCCTGGAGGAAGTGAATAGAAAGGGAATCAAGAAGAGGATCAACTGCCAGGACGATGTCGGCGACTCGGGATACAGCATTCCCTACAATGTGGAAACCGACAAGGTCAACTTCATAGACTGTGATGCGAAATTTGTCATGGCAGTAGAAACTGGCGGTATGTTTGACAGATTGGTGGAAAATGGATTTGACGAAGACAGCAACGCCATCGTACTTCACCTCAAGGGACAGCCAGCACGTTCCACAAGGCGGATGATGAAGCGGCTGAATGAGGAAATGAACTTGCCGATCTTGGTATTCACCGATTGCGATCCCTGGTCCTTCCGCATATACTCGAGCATCGCCTATGGAGCCATAAAGACAGCCCACATATCGGAGTATCTGGCATGCCCGAGCGCCATCTACATCGGCATCACCACTGACGACATACTCAACTATGACCTCCCGACAGACAAATTGAATGCCCAGGACATAAAAGCACTGAAGAGCGAACTCACGGACCCCAGGTTCAAGGACAGGTTCTGGAGAGATGAGATAGAATTAATGTTAAAAATCAACAAGAAAGCTGAACAGCAGGCATTAGCCAAGTACGGATTGAACTTCGTAACTGATAAGTATTTGCCAGAGAAGTTAACAGAACTAGGAGTATTATGAGTTGATTTTCGAGCAGGCTTACCCGAGTTTTTCTTTGTAACCCCTTTTTTTCTTTTTGGAGGGTAAGCCAGCGCAGAAAATCATAAAAAGAAAAAATTGGGAGGCGGAGCAGCAGGCACTGGCCAAATACGGATTGAATTTCGTAACAGAGAAGTACTTGCCGGAGAAGCTGACGGAACTTGGTGTGCTTTGAGAGATGAGTTCATATCGGTTTAATAATACATTCGACCACCCCCCCATATTTGATATTTAAAGCACAACTGATATAAACAAATAATATTAATGGAGATGTTAATATCGATATGACTATGAATTTAATACATAGCGGGGTCAAGAAATGCGAATTCTTTTAGATACAAATATTTTTATTTATCGCGAAGATGACAAGGTTTTAAATGATAGTCTACAAAAATTGTTAAGCAATTTAAATAAACTAAAAGTTGAATTACTGGTTCACCCTTTTTCAGTTGATGAAATAGAAAGCGACAGAGATGAAAAAAGAAGACGCATTATGTCTTCGAAAGTTCAAGCATATTCAATTTTAGATTCTCCTCCAAATCCTGAAAAAGATGCTATATTTTTAGAAAGCTTAATCAAACCTATTGAAGTGGACGATTATATCTTATATTCAGTTTTAAAAAATGCTGTAGATTTTCTTATTACCGAAGATAGAGGAATCCATAAAAAATCAATAAAGTATAATATTGATGGTAGGACTTTTTTAATTGATGAAGCTGTTGTTTTTTTTGATAGTTACTTTCAAAAAACCCAAGTAATCTC
Organism: Thermoplasmata archaeon; assembly: GCA_023135545.1. Taxonomy (GTDB): domain Archaea; phylum Thermoplasmatota; class Thermoplasmata; order SG8-5; family JAGLSY01; genus JAGLSY01. Next base: position 5,230 of record JAGLSY010000137.1, read on the forward strand.
TCCACCTGCTTTGAAAGATGAATATGTATACAATCTAGATCTAAATGATTCTATATTTGACAAATTAAAAGTGGATTATGAAGAATTCGAGGATTGGTTCAATAAGATTTCTAAAGAGGGACGGAAATGCTGGGTGCATTATCGAGAAGATGATTCAATTGGAGCACTGCTTATTTACAAGATTGAAAACGAGGGGTTTCCAAATTTCAATCCACCACTAGCTAAAAAAACTAGATTGAAAATAAATACCTTTATCGTCACCCATATAGGGCATAAGATAGGTGAATTATTCATAAAATTGAGTGTAGATCTTTGCTTACAAAATAATATTTCAGAAATATATCTAACCCATTTTACTGAAGAAAACGACAAATTAGTTCAATTAATAACTGAATATGGTCTGAATAAGATTGCAGAAAATGAAAGAGGAGAAGATATTTTCTTGAAAAAACTAATTGCTGATGAAGATTGGAAAAAATATGATAAAATTGAACTGGCTAAAAAATATTATCCATCTTTTTACGATGGAATAGAGGTGAGAAAATTTATTGTTCCAATTTTACCAGAATATCATAATAAACTCTTTACAGACTTCAAAGGACGCCAAACAACAATATTAGAGCATTCTGGGGATTTCATAGTCGAAGGAAATACAATTAAAAAAGCATACCTAACACACTCAAGGATTACAAAAATGCAGACTGGTGATCTTTTATTATTTTATAGATCTCAAGATTTGGGAAAGATTACTTCTATTGGCGTTATTGAATCTGTAATTGATGACCTTACTGATGTAACTGATATCATGAGAGTTGTAGGAAAAAGAACGGTTTATTCAAAAGAGGAAATAGAAACATTTTTGTCTACTACAGCAAAAGTAATTTTGTTTTTACATATGTTCCATTTAAAAAATCCACTTGACCTTGAAGAGTTAATTGATGAGAAGGTTATTTTAGGTGCCCCCCAGACAATAGGCGAAATCTCGGATGAAAATTATCAAAAAATAAGAAAATTAGGTGATATAGATGAAGATTTTACTATCAATTAAACCAAAATATGTAGAAGAAATAATGAACGGCCATAAAAAATACGAATTTCGAAAAACAATCTTTAAGAATACAGATGTAGAAAAAGCATTAATCTATTCGACATCGCCTATTAAAAGGATTGTTGGTGATTTTGAAATCGGTGAGATCATTGAAGGTCACCCTAAAGATCTTTGGAATGAATTAAATGAACATGCTGGCATTAGCAATGATGAATTTATAAATTACTTTAATGGCAATTCCAAAGGATATGCTATTCAAATAAAATCTGTTAATATATTTGATGAGCCAATTGATCCATGGGAAAACAATCCTAATTTTACCCCACCACAATCATTTTTCTACATTGATTAATTTATTTTTGAGCTCCCCGAGCAGGTAGGGGACGGCCAGCGCAGGGGCAAGAGGTTAGGGGGCAGGGTAGGGGAAGCATTGTACCAGCATAGAATATTCATCAGGGCAGGGAGAGCTTTCTAAAACGCGCCTATGATAGTTTCCAAATCAGCCTGGCTCAACCCCGGATGCACCGGCAAACTCAGAACCTCTTTTGCCGCTTCCTCTGAATTATCCAAGCCCTTGCGCCCATAATCAGCCAGCAGGTCGAATTTATGCAACGGCTTCGGATAATAAACTCCCGAGCCGACGCCCTTGTCCCTCAACTGCTGGGCCAGGTTGTCCCGGTCCTGCACGCGAATTGTGTACTGGTGGAAGACATGGCGGTAGTTTTCCGGCACGTAAGGAACTTCGATTCCTTTGGCAGCCAGGCCTTCTGACAGGATGCTGGCGTTTTTTATACGGGCCTCGGTCATTGCATCGAGTTTATCCAGCTGGACAATTCCTATGGCTGCCGCGATGTCTGTCATCCTGAAGTTGTATCCAAGGAACTCGTAAACATAGCGGTCTGCCATCCCGTGGTTCCTCAGTTTTCTGGCAGTATCGGCCAGCTCGTCGCTGTTGGTGGTTATCATCCCGCCCTCTCCGGTGGTCATGTTCTTTGTAGGGTAGAAGCTGAATGTGCCGGCGTCTCCAAAGGAGCCGGTAACTTTTCCGTTTATAGATGCTCCATGGGCCTGACATGAATCCTCCAGAACCTTGAGGCCGTGGTGGGTGGCCAGTTTGTTTATTTTTGGCATGTCGGCCGCCAGTCCGAAGATATGAACCGGCATGATGGCCTTGGTTCGCGGCGTGATGGCCTTCTCGATGGCCTCGGGTGTGATATTGAAGGTCTTGGGATCGATATCTGCGAAGACCGGCTTGGCTTTTGTGAACAGTATGGAAGTGGCGCTGGCTACAAAGCTGAAAGGACTGGTTATGACCTCGTCGCCCTTGCCGATGCCCATGGCCAGCAGTGCGATATGCAATGCCTGGGTTCCGTTACCGACGGCGATGCCGTGCTCGGTCCCGCAATAACTGGCGAATTTTTCCTCGAGCTCGGCAACCTTCTTTCCCTGGGCCAGCATGCCGGATTGCATGACTTCCTTGACCGCTTCAAACTCCGCATCCCCTATCTGGGGACTGGCTACGTTTATCAAATCAAAGCCCCCTGTGGTCTAGCAACATTGATCATATCAAAGCCTCCTGTGTTCTGGAGGGACCTCGCCAATTTTTCTGGCCGGCACTCCGGCCACAATTTCGAAGGGTTGGACGTCCTTTGTTACGACAGCGCCCGAGCCAATGGTCGAATCGGCCCCGACCCTGATGCCTGGTAGTATTGTTGAATTGGCCCCCAACCTGGCAAATTTCTCGATGTGTGGGCCCACGAGATTGATCTCGCCGCGGCCCATGTATTTATCGTTGGTGAGGCAGGCTCTGGGTCCGATAAAAACATCGTCCTCGATCACCGAGTTGGTGGGGATGTAAACGCCGCTCTGTATGGAAACGCGGCTGCCGATCTTGCAGTTGTCCTCGATGATGGTTCCGGAGCCGATGATGGTCTGGTCCCCGATCTCGGTCTCCTCCCGGATCAGCACATGATGGCCGGTCTGCACCCTGTTGCCTATTTTGACATCGGTGTAGATGACCGTGTAATCGCGAATCACACAGTTCTCACCGATTACGGCGCCTTTGGTTTCATTCGACCGCCCGGTGATCAATAACTCCTTGTCATGCTTGCCTGGATGACCGATAATTGCTGTTTCGGCTACAAATGTGCCGTCTCCTATTTTGCTGTCTCCCAGAATCGTCATCATATCACTCCATAATAACTCGCTGGCCTGTCTTTATCGAATCTATTGCGGCGGTGCAGACCTTGATTGTCATCAGGCCGTCCTCACCGGAGACCAGCGGCTTGGTTTTATTGAGAGCTGCACTTAAGAAATCCACCTGCTCGTTCATCAATGGCTCCTTCTTTTTTATCGATATGTTTCGGATGTCAAATTCTATGGGAATATTGTACATGTTCGAGCGGTCGAACTCTAGTATCTGGCTCGATGATATTTCCGCACTCTGGCTTATATAATCCAACTCGACAAAGTTCTTCATGCAGGTCAGACTTATCTTCCGCACTTTCATCGGAGTCAGCCAATTGACCTCAACGAAACCGGTTGTGCCATCCTCGAAGTCCATCAAAACATTGCAATGATCCTCGAATTCTGCATTTGCCTGCCTGCCTCCGAGCGCATAAACACTCTTTATCGGACTGCCCACAAGATATCTGGTCACGTCGATATCATGAACTCCCAGGTCCATGATAACACCCACATCCCGAATTCTTGCTGGAAAAGAACTGACCCGCCTGGCAACGACCGTAACCAGGTCACCGAACTGTCCTGATTGGATGGCTTCCTTGGCGAAGTTCACAACCGGGTTATGGCGCTCGATAAGACCGACGGCCAGCGTTAGACCGGCGTCCTTCGCGGCCTGAATGAGCTTTTCCGATTCTTCGATCGTCGAGCATATCGGCTTCTCGATAAGCACATGCTTTCCAGCGTCGATAGCGTCCATGGCGATTCTGTAGTGGGTTTGTGTGGGGGTGGCCACGGTCACCGCATCGATATCTGTGGCCAGCAGTTCTTTATAATCTGAATATGCAGTGGACTTGAATCTGTCGGCAAGGCCTTTTGCAGTTTCGATATCCAGGTCTGCGATTCCGCCTAAAACATCAAGGTCTGAATACACCCTGGCGTGGTTTTTGCCCATTGAGCCAACACCTATCACTCCTGCTTTTATCCTTCCATCGAATTGGGTCATGCGGGCGCTTTATGAAATGAAGGATATAAAGGTTTTGTTGATATATTGCATAGATGAAAAATACATGCGAGGGACCGGATTTGAACCGGCGAACCACTAAGGAATAGATCTTGAGTCTATCGCCGTTAGCCTTGAATGCAAACGCTGTTTTCGTCAGTGGTTGCAGGCCAATTTGACCATGCTTAGCTACCCTCGCATGCTGGTGTCATCCGCTCAGGCATTAATCGAGATATACCTCCACATGATAAACCTTGCGGGAACAGGATTTTATACAACTTCCCCAATCACCAGAATACCGCGGGCCGGTGGTCTAGGGGTTATGGAAATGCGTAGGCATTCCCACCACAACTGACGTCGCCCTTACAAGGCGAAGATCGGCGGTTCAAATCCGCCTCGGCCCA
>JAGLSY010000138.1 GCA_023135545.1 Thermoplasmata archaeon
CATGGACGGTACCTACAGGTGCAAATTTGCTGATTAACGAGTCAATAATAATCAGGGTTTATCAGGAAGAAAATGCGGCCCCAATCGCCCCAACAATTGAGGTTGCCAATTTCACAACAGAGCCTCTTGGTGCAGATCTCCTGATGCAGAATGTATGGAATGTTTACTACTGGACCTCTACAAATAAAGTTACAGGAAAAACTGATGGCCGCTTCCATTTTGGCTCGGCCGCGTTAAATTCTAGGATAGAGAACTTCCAGTACAGTATTCCAAACCAGCCGCCAACCACCCCGGACAACCCATACCCGGCCAATGTTTCAGGCGGCAATCCCGTTGATCTCAACCTGTCATGGGAATGCAGTGATGAAGATCTTGATACGATTTACTACAATGTCTGGCTTGGCGACAGTATGACAAATATGTCCCAGATAGCGACCGATATCACAACCAATTACATCACCGTTTCAGGTCTTTTCGAGGATTCCATTTACTTCTGGTATGTGATTGTAAACGAAACATACAACACCGTTGTAGGACCGACCTGGCTCTTTGCTACTGGTGGACCCGGAGGTGGCGGAGGCAACTTCGGCCTCACTCCAAACGGAACGGCCAACATCAACAAGAATGCGGTAACGGAAGCTGTTGACCTCCGGAACACCGAAAGGGCGACATTGTCCTTCTGGCACAAGTACAACCTGATATCGGGTGAGAACGGAGGGGTCCTGATGGTCGGGTTCAAAGAAACGGCTGCCGGAGACTACAAGTACAGATATGTTATTCCATCCAACACCTACACTGGCAGCATGAACATGAGCGACTTTGACAGAAGGGACGACATGGGCACCTGGATAAGATGGGCCTGGAACGGCGTCAGCACCAGGGGTACATTCAACTGGGAAAAGGTGACCATGAACATACTGCCGTATGTCAACACAACCAGCCTGGTTGACCCAACCTATAACCCGCTGTCCAATGTCAGCGTTAAATTCGCCTACTACCAGTACGGAAGCGGAAGCGGCTACGGATGGTACATCGACGATGTGAGGATAGAGGTTTCGAGGGCCGATATAGACCCGACAGACAACGCCTCGGATGTGTGGAAGCATACGGATGAGGATTCGCACAGCGGTAATTGGTGCTGGAGCAATGTGGACCCAGATACTGACCACATGAAGCCCGGAATCGACAATTCCCTAATGACGAACCCAATCGACCTGACCGATGCCAGATGGGCCGAGCTGAGCGCATACTTCAAGTTCAACATCAACACCCAGGACGGCGCACCCCCGGACGGCTTCAGGGTGGAGTTCACAACCGACAACGGAGTTCACTGGGAAGATATGACGCTGGGCGTGAGGTCGGCCTGGAACGTATCAGGTGCCGAAAACGATGCCAGTGACGGCAACGATAACGACAGCAAATCATATTCCGGACTCAACCCGGACAATTATTGGGTGGAAGCCGGCACGCTGACGAGGCTGAACATTGACCTTACCCCACATATCGGAAAGGCCATCCAGATAAGGTTCAGGGTGGTAACTACATTGACCGACCCACCCACGGCCTACGAGCATTTTGAGGATAACACTGTTGGATTCGGCGGCTTCTGGGTGGATGACGTGATAGTGCGCGGAGAGACCGCTAACGTATACGGATAGGAGGTGATGTAAGATGGAAAGAAAGAGGATGAAAAGAAGGATTGTCTGGGACGACAAGGGTGTATCCGAGGTCATCGGCACCATCCTGACCCTCACCATCACTGTCGTCCTGTTCTCGAGCATAATAATGATGGTCGGCTATTTCCCGGCACCAGGCAGCAACGTGTACGTCACCTTTTCGGGAACCGTGAACCCGATCGATGACTGGACCCAGGGAGCTTATGTCAACATAACCAACACAGGAGGTGTCACCATGACAATCCTCTACACCCTGGTTTACATGAAGGTGGACGATACCGGCTACAATCTCAAGGCCAGGGGAACCTATAGCGGCACAGATTATGGTCTGGTAGACGGAGCTCTGGACTGGGGAGCCGGCGACACTTGGTCTTTCAAATTGGCTCCCGGAGAGATAGGGCCCGACTCCATTGTCAGCATCGCGATAATCGATACAAACAAGGATACCGTGGTATGGACCCATGACATTCTCGGAGGGGCACAGAGCCAGTCGCCGATAATAGTCGAAGGCTGGGTGGACTCGGATTTGAACACCCCCAGGAAGGACCCTATAAGGTTCAACCGGGATTTCACCTTCTTCGTCAAGATAATCGACCCCAATGACAACCTTGACACCAGCTCGGTTTACGTGGACATGTCCAGCGTGGGACTCAACACAGTTTCCCAGGCAGTTGACCCGGACGGGGACGGAATATTCACCAACATCAACTCGATGGGCGGCCACATCAAGGTTGGATATTACAAATTCAGAGTGTATGCCAGCGACACCTCGGGATATGATATCTCGACCACCGTGATCGTTCCGGTCGGGCAGGATATCGGCAACGTGGTTGATCTTGTTGTCGATGAGGCGGACATAACCTTCAGCAAGGATAACCCCAAGCACGGGGATGTCATAAAGATCTCGTCCATCATCAAAAATGTTGGCATGGCCTTCACCTGGGCGGATATTTACTTTTACGACATGAACATGACCTCGGAGCCCATCGGCCACGATGAGATATTGATATCGGGAGTGGATTCCCAGACCGCTTTCATCAGCTGGCGCGCGGCACCCGGCGGCGAGCATGAGATATTTGTGGAAGCCGTCGTCAGGGCACCAAAGAAGGACTTTGTCCCAAAGGACAACATAAACTCGACCAGCCGTACGGTCCTGCCGACGATACTGCTGGTGGACGATGACGACCACGTGAACGACATGTCAACCGGAGACACGGTCAGCTACATGCGCGCGGCCCTCGAATCCTGCTCCTTCACCTATGATTACCTGAAGGTGGGGACAGGTATATCCGGACCTGGTTACAATTACGGCGACTACCGGCTCCAGAACTATGATATAGTTATCTGGATGCTGGGCTACCAGAATACAACCACCTTCACCGATGACGACGAGACGAACATCATGAAATTCCTGACCAACACCTCGGACAACCGGACCAACACAGGAAGCATGTGGCTTATCGGCCACGGCTGGCTGGAGGATCCGTATGTAAGCTTGGAATTCAAAAGGGACTACCTTCATGTGGATGCTAGCAGCCCCATAGCCAACCATTCCACCGCAACGGTGGAAGGATATGCCAGCCACATAATAACCAGTGAATGGTCGAGTGCTGCCGACGGAACCCCCTTCGAGATATTTGAAAGGAAGGACGGAGAAGACAAGATTTACAATATCACGCCCACAGCCGACCTCACACTGAACACCAAAACGGAGATCATGCTGGACATAGACTACAGCCACGTGGCCATCAACTTCGAGAACTATG
>JAGLSY010000139.1 GCA_023135545.1 Thermoplasmata archaeon
ATCCTCTGGAGCATGGCGGCGCAGCTTTACTGGGAGAAGGAGATGGGCAACCTGGAGCTTTTCATGGTGGCCCCGACATCGAGGATGGCAATACTAGGCGGCATGGCATTGGGTGGGATGTTCACCTCCTCGGTAAGGGCGATATCGACTATTATCGCCGGCTTTCTTCTGTTCGGCATATCCCTCACCCTCCAGGAACCGCTGATGTTCATCGGAATATTCGTCTTCACGATGCTGGCCCTTTACGGAATGGGGATGATGTTCGCCTCAATGTACATGCTCTGGGGCAGGGAGGCGTGGCACATGTCCAGCCTGCTCACCGAGCCCATTTACCTTGTTTCGGGATTCTACTTTCCGGTCAAGGGCTTCACCATGCTCTTTGGCCAGCCCGGATTCTGGCTGGCTGCCGGGGCATCGATAATACCTGTCACCCTGGGTCTTGACGGAATGCGCCAGTGCTTCTATGGTCCCGGGGACGGCTTCCTGCCCTTGTGGGTCGAATTGGTCTGCCTGATGATTCTTACAGTATTTTTCTTGATACTGGCCAGGCACAGCCTCAGGTACATGGAGAACCTGGCAAAAAAAGAAGGGAGGCTGACCCTCAGATGGCAATGAGCGGAGGGAAATTCACCAACCGCAGGACATTCAAGTGGTCCGCATGGCTGGGGTGGCAGCTGGAGAGCAACTGGACAGACCCATTCCCCTTCCTGATATACACCCTGTTCAAGCCCATTGCCGGCTCTCTCATACTGGTCGTGATGTATTTGATAATAGCGGGAATCGGAGATACCAACCCGGACATCCAACTCTTCTATTACATGTACGTCAGCAACGCCTTCTTCATGTATGCTGGCCAGGTGTTATTTGGGGTGACATGGATAATCCATGACGACAGGGAGCATTACCGCACCCTCAAGTACATATTTATCTCACCAGCCAACTTTTTCGTCTACATGATGGGAAGAACGGTCAGCAAGCTGCTGATAACAACACTGGCCGTGGTGATAACCCTGGCCTTCGGAGTCATAGCCCTGGGCATTCCGATAAACCTGCTCACCGTTAACTGGCCCATATTTCTGTTGGCAATGGTTCTCGGCCTGGCATGCATCATAGCCTTTGGCCTGGCCCTTGCGGGAATATCCTTCCTAACGGCCAAGCATTCCATGGGAATGAACGAGGGAGTGGCCGGTGTTTTCTACCTTTTCTGTGGCGTTCTCTTTCCGGTGAGCATCCTGCCATCCTGGGGGATAGCCCTCGCCAAGATACTTCCTGTGACCTACTGGCTCGAGCTGGTCAGGCGAACTTTGGGGGTCGGGATCGGGGTGGATTCCACATTGGCCGACCTGTCGCTCAATTCAGGACTGGCAATACTCTTTATCAGCACCATCGCCTTCCTCTTTATCTCTATAGGCATGTTCAAGCTCGGGGACTACATGGCCAGGAAACTGGGCCTTGTCGACATGACCACGGCCTACTGAGCACCCATCTGGCTATCAGCATGCTGGCGCGTTGAAATATCTGCTCTGGGTTGCATTCTTTACCCTCCTTCCACCCCCGCCACATTGGAGGATTGATATCACCCATACTGGCAAATACTGTGACCCACGATGGCCAATGGTTATAGCCTATGTAGATTGATAGAAAAGCCTATTGGAATTCAACAACGCCGAGCGAGCAGGCCTGGCGATTTTTTCTTGTTACCC
>JAGLSY010000014.1 GCA_023135545.1 Thermoplasmata archaeon
TTACTGCAAAAAGGCCGAGAACGCTCTGTCTTTTAAGTCAGAGTTCGAATCAAACATTTAGCTTGATAAGTGTTTGGACTCATGTTTGCTTTTGTAGTCGCGTTGGGATTGCTATCGATATACGCAACTACAAATCGGCCTACCAGTAACAAGAAAACCGCCGTATGCCCATCGAATAAATGTAATTGGTTGCGGCGATTATACCGCCGCATGTTTGGGCATATGGCAGCTGGAATGTGAACTTCCAGGTCATTTATGGCATGGTAGTTTACATACACAAAGAAATTAAGTGAGTTCGCATTATACCAGCCAATACATGAGGTGGAAGGCATGTCTAAATATGACAAAACACTCGTAGTGGGCTTGATAGTGATATTTTTATTTTCCGGTATTCCGGCAGGAAACCTGGCATCACCTGTTCTTGAAGATGAAATAACAGCCGGGGAAGGTACATTTAGGATCGCCGTGCAAGATGATACATGGTCAACTAACCCATTGGGCTTGTTCGACCTATGTACATGGAATCCAAGTGATTACATATATGACAGTCCAATCAGGCAGAACTTTACAACAAAGGACCTGATACCATACATTGCCGTTGGCTCGGCCAATCAATCAGGGGACCTGTCCACTATCAATTGGGATGACTGCACCGTCGGGAACTTCGGCTACAATGATATGGCCGAATGGGCTGCTCCGACCAAGCCTGAAGTAATAATCTTCTACGACTTCGAAAATGTCACCTGGCAGAATGGCACTCAAATGACCATAAGGGACATATTGTTCTCTTACGGCGTGGCCGCCCAGGTCCCGAAATGGAATGGAAGTGTCAACTGCCTGAAAGACAATGGAGGCATCGGAGGCAATTACTCATCCGACCACTGGCTGCACATATACAAAGTATGGGAAAGCGGCAATCAGGCAGCTTTGAAGTTCATTCTTCAAGAACCTTTCTATTACTTCTTCGAGAACACACTGGCTGTTACACTTCTTCCATATCATATTTGGGGCGACACCGTGGCCAATCAGCCCCTTGACGACATGGCCATCTGGTGCGATCCAGGCTATGTTCCGGGAAATGCAAATGCCTGGGATATAGCCGATGCTATGGTATGGGACAATCCCATTCCAATAGGAAGCGGTCTTTTCGAGTTCGATACCTGGAATCATGGCGTATCTCTACTGCTCAACACATGGCGTGACCATTTCTATGATGAGAATTATTCATATTCATCGGAAGGCAAGCAGCCGGGCATAGATGCGATGATATTCAAGATCTACAAGACGGCCGAACAGGCAGTACTGGCACTGAGAAATAATGATATAGATTACATTCATATGAATATCCCCACGCCCTTTGTGCAGGAGGTCGCCAATGAGCCAGGATTATCTATACAGATGTCCCCATCCCCGGGTTTTGCATATCTGGGATACAACATGGGAAAAGAATCCTTCGGATATGATACGGCAGCCACCTTCCCTTATGCCCCTGGCGATGACCTTGGCGAGCCTTTCAGGAGGGCCGTGGCTCACTGTATAGACAAGGAAACAATAGCACGACAACTTTTGCAAAACTATGGGGGTATGGCGGCCAACGGACCGATAAGCCCGATAAGCAGCTGGTATAATGATACAATCCCGATATATCCTTTTGACCCTTATGAAGCAAAAGTGATACTGGCCAATGCAGGATATGAATTAGAGGATGGAAGCACAGGAAACGATGCTATCATCAATGCTGGCCCAGGCAACTGGTGGCTCAATCCGGGTGGCACTCCTATTGGAAGCCAGGCCGGTGGATTGATCCATATTCTCTCACCACCGGCAGACTTTGACCCAATTTTGGCACAGACCGGCCTGATGATCGCCGCTCAACTGCAGGACATAGGCATAAATGCTCAATCCATTGCCATGGATTTCGGTTCCACGATAAATAGATTGGAAACAAGGGATTTTGAGATGTACCTGCTGGATATGGGCATCAACTCGGAGCCGCCAGAGTTCTTCTACAACATGTTCCATTCAAATATGGCAGAAGATGGCATAAACTATTTCGGATACATGAACCACAGCAACGATGCCTTCATTGACCAGGCCAGGAGTTCAGTTGATGGATCAGATGTATTGCAGGGCATCAAGGATGCACAGGGTTCAATAGCTTACGACATTCCCTTCAGCCCGATATATCATCGGACGATAATCGAGGCATACCGCTCGTCTAATTTCGTTGGCTGGGAAGTCGATGAGCACGGAACTCTTTTCAATATGGAGACGATAATAAATCTACGCAAGCCAGGTGACAAATGGATCGAGGCGGAATTTGTGGCACCCCCTTCTGCAATGGAATCAAATGCAACTGCGGACATAACTGTTTTGACAAAGGACCAGGACCTGGATCCGAAATCTGGTGTCTTAGTGAGCCTGAACTCTACTTCAGGCACTTTCGCTGCGAATCCAGGAACAACCTCCGGTGCTGGCACATGGATAGTGGTGTTCACGGCACCTTATGTATCTCCGACCCCGCAAAATATCCTCAATGGTGTCACGATCATAGTCGAGATCGAGAGCGCGACATGCCCTGGCTACGACCCGGCTACTCCCAAACTGCTACCTATAACCGTATATCCTGAAGGCCAGGACTTCCTTTCAGTGAGCATTGTGGCCGACCCGGACTCAATTTATGATGTCAATGTCGGCGGCAGTCTTGGAACCACAAAATTCACTGTCACAGTAATAGACCAGGACGCTACTCCCGTGTCAGGGGCTTTGGTTATTCCGGCATCATCGCCACCCGGCCCGGATATTTTCCCTGCAAATGATGTCACTAATGCCGGGGGCCAGGTTGCTTTCATCTTCACTCCGGGCGACCTTCCCAACGACAATGATGCGGTCTATACATATGCCGTGAGTGTGCTGGTTAACAAGACCGGATATGCAAATGAGACTGATGATGTTAACATTTATGTCACTGACAGGGACAAGGTCATGACCCCGGACCTGGAGATATCTTCTGTTTCGGCAATCAATGTAAAGGACACCAGTGCCACGGTAAGATGGCTCACCAACGGGCCTGCGGACAGCATTCTTAATTACTCCACAAATTCAGACCTGTCATCCAATACATCTATCAATGACCTGGTGAACATAACGACCAACCATGTGATAACACTAACTGGCCTCACCCCCGGAACTACCTATTACTTTGAAGTGGCATCCAGAGATTTTGGAGCTGTAGCCACCGACAATAATGGGTCCAATTACTTCAAATTCACAACCCTGATGGATGAGGTAGTTCCGGAGGAAGGCGAGTGGAGTGACCCGACATACATTTCGAGAGATGGCTTCCTATGGGCAGATACCTATGGGAATGATGTAATGGGGTATTCTCCCTGGGACAACGCCGTATTCAGTTCGGACCTGGGCGACAGCTGGGGCCAGCCATATGATTTCGATGGTAGAGTTGATCTTCAGGATGGAGTGATATACAGGACCAATATGTCCGGAAAAGCATTGTTATTTACAAAGAGCACGGACAATGGTGGAACCTGGTCCTCGCCTGTGACTATATTCCAATTGGATGGAAATAATGATGGAGCCTATGGTATATTCATGTACGAATCCACCCTTTTTGCCTATTCTCACGACCAATGGATAGATTATTCCATCAAGGTGTCGAAGAGTCTGGACTTCGGTCTAACATGGAGCGCACCCATAATAGTTGATAGTGGCCTATTGACGATAGATCCTCTGGCAAATGACATCGTATATGCCAATGGAAAGCTTTACATGTCATACTTCGACATGACTGGTGCTGCTACGATATCAGATTGCAAGGTAGTGGTTATAGAAAGCTCTGACATGGGAGATACATGGAACAATAGACAGGTCATTGACACGGGAGGGTTCTACCCTGTGATAAAGGCGGACAATAACAGTCTTTATGTTTCCTATATCACAGCTCTGGAATCACTGGAATACCTTGAAATAGAGTTCACAAAATCCCATAATGGAATTGATTGGTCAGACCCCGTGAAGGTAGGATATATTGAGGATAGTACAGACCTAGTCATTTTCCATTCCCTCGCCGTTGATTCCGGCCGGGTATTTGTGGGATACACCGATTACCATGACCTTACAGATGACAAATACTATGTGAGGATAAAGCAAAGCATGGATGGCGGCGACACATGGCAGGACATGGGTGATGTGACCGGTCTTGATACCAATGCAATGTATCCCTGCCTT
>JAGLSY010000140.1 GCA_023135545.1 Thermoplasmata archaeon
ATGTGAAAATATCGGCCACCAGAAAAACAACACCTGGCTTCCGGGAATACGAGAAAAAAGCCGTGATTCTTGGCGGTGGGGTGTCCCACCGCGTCGGCCTCTATGACCAGATACTTATCAAGGACAACCACCTGAAGATGACGGGCTCGATAACACTGGCCATCGAAAAGGCCCGGGCCTATGGCAAGGGCTTGAAGGTGGAAGTTGAAGTAACTGACATGGGCGGGGCAATCGAGTCGGCCAAAGCCGGCCCCGACATAATCATGCTGGACAACATGGAGCCCTTCGAGGTAGAGGCCGTTACCAAAGAAGTCAGAAAGATCAATCCAAACATTGAAATCGAGATATCTGGCGGCATTACCCCGGACAATATAACCGATTACGCAAAGTTCGCGGATGTCATATCATTGGGCTGGCTGACGCACAGTGCCAGGGCCAGCAATTTTTCAATGGAGATTATCGAGGTGCATCAGGCCTGATTGCGTTCAGACCGGTGTGTGGGAAAGACCGAAACAGGATGCTGGCTATACCCTCCTTCCTCCCCCACCACACTGGGTAATACTGAGACCCATGCTAACAATTACTGGGACCCTTGGCTTTTGATGCTTTTACAGAAAATACATTATTACTGGGACCCACGTTGGCCCCTCAATTGGATATCCTCATAAGAAATATAGTATCACCGGCACCACCAAACTCCCCATCAAATGCACCCTCTTCACCCCAACCAGCGGTGGTATAAATCCCATAAACGTCGTGATCCCGAGTATAGCCAGTCCCAGCACCCCCGAGAATATCGCTATCATCACGATTAGAAAAATTATTACACCCAGCACCATCTTTTGATAATTGATCTTGCTGAAGTTCTTTGCAAATATCCTTCCGAACTTCAGGGTGAGCCAGAGTGCCACGATTGACGCAATCAGAGCCGCGAAAAGGAGAGATGCCAGCTCCAAGGGAACATTCGATATGGGGGCCCAGGGTGTAATATTGGAGCCCATTATTGCCTCCACGGCCTTCATGGCCCCGCTTCGGGATTTCATGATGATGAACAAGGCCAGTAGGTTGAAGATTCCCACAGATGTGTTGACCGAGGAAACCGATATTATGAACTCGCTTGTTTCATCCTTTTTCTCATTTTTAATTGATTTGTTCTGGCTTTTGTTTCTTCGGCCCCCAATATTGTTTTTCTTCGGTGGCTGGCCCCCCTCACCTTCCGAGTCCCTGTCACCATGGAGGTTCACGGCAATCATGGTTGCTATAGCGCTTGATATTCCCGGAAAGAGGGAGGAAACACTGGCCAGGCATCCTGACATTATGCTTTTCAACTGTCTTCGCGGGCTGACATTCACCTTCACATCGTCAACCTCCTGCTCCGGAATGGCCGGCTTGTCCTTCAGGCTGAGGAGTAGCGTTGATAAGCCGAAAAGGCCGGTGAACATTGGAAACAAAAAAATGATGCCAGTATCTGAAGAAGCAAATCTAATGAAATATAAATTCTGACCTACCAGGCCGCTCGGTGACAGAAGCACCATACCGAGGATGCCGGATAGCACGAATATACCGAGTGCCATACCTCTTTTCAGCATGTGGTCCTTCCATGTCACCCTGGCAGTTACCTGACCCATGACGACCACTTCATCGCCGATTTCCGGCACCCGGGTATTCCATTTGTGAAGCCTGACATTGATCTTCTTTTTATTTTTGTTATCTCGAAGAACAATGGATGTCTGGCCATTGTTATTATCATCATTATCATCACCACTATTCCCCTCATCATCCAGAACATTCTCCACCACGCCTTGAACGGCCACCATCTCTTTCCGATCTGGCTCCATACCATCAATCTCTGGAAGTGCCATTCCTTCATGGGCGCAGTCACCTGCTCCGACAGCCCCGCTCATGACAAAGCCGGTCATCTCGACATCATTGAAGTTAAATTCCTCCCTGGCCCTGGCGCTTTCCCCCAGGATGAGAAAGGCGCTCACACACAGCAGAACCAGGTGAATAAAGCTCTCCAGATTGGCATAGGCGTTCACCGGCTGGCCTATGAATAATCGCAGCGGAACTAGTAATATAAGACAGAAAATCATGGCCCCGAAACTTCCGGTGACCGAGCATTTTACAGCTTCAAAACCCCTGCCAGCCATCATCATTCTGTGACCCGGAAGAACAGATAGGGCGGTGTCGCCGTCCGGAGCCCCCAGAAAAACCGAGGGAATAAAATCCAGGAAGGTGTGGGTTACAACCGTCCCGATTATCAGGCTGGATATGATGATTATCAGATCCTGCATGTTCGGTTCTGCCCAGCCGAAGACCATGGTGGCCAGCCCTATTATGGCAGTCTCGGAAACCAGGACCATGTGGGCCACATTGTTCACGTGAATTCCTGGTATCAGCCCGGTCAATATTCCGAAGCCGCAGCCGATGAGGGTGAATACCAGGATGGCGATCAACAACATTATCGGGGTCATGATTCCTAAAAACGTTCGAGCATATATACCCTCATTGAGTAGAATTAGGCTACATGTAGGGGTGTGGGCCTTTCGAAATACCCGCCCCATTCGATATTTGCTCCCCCCACCCGGCTCCTGCGCTGGCAAAACCCATCCCCCTTTTGCCTGCTCGGAGCCCCTTTTCTGGCACAACCCATTTTTACTGGAACCCCTTATGCCATGGCGTGAAGGAAGCTGCGAAAAGGGTTGCACAGCGGCTCAGAGATGCATCCAGTGTTATGATTATCAGCCATATCGATGCCGATGGTATATCATCCGGTAGCATAGCATCCTATGCTCTGGACCACATCGGAATAGAAAATAAAATAAGATTTGTGAAGAAGCTGGACGAGGCCCTGATATCCGAGTTGGAGGCCGAAAACCCGGAACTAGTGTGGTTCACCGACCTGGGGAGCGGCTACCTGGAGCTTTTGGGTGGACTGGATGTTGTGATAACCGACCATCATGTTCCCTCTGAGCCAGATGAGGCGGAAGAGGAGCCGGGGGAAGAAAAAGCCGCTGTGACATCAGCCAGGAAAACCCTATTTGATTTTTCAGAGCCAGCAGCTAAAAAAGAGGCCAAATCCTATGCCGATTCGGATATATTACAGGTCAACCCCCACCTCATTGGTCGGGACGGTTCGACTGACATCAGCGGGGCTGGGACCGCCTACCTTGTCGCGAGGGAACTCGCCTCCGAGCTTAAATGGCTGGCCAGCATAGCAATCGTGGGGGCCGTGGGCGACCTTCAGGACCGCAGGGAGGGGAAATTGACTGGCTCTAACCGGGAAATTCTGGAGGATGCCATCGAATCGGGGGCTATGGAAGCGGTCATGGATATCGGCCTTTATGGTAGAGAAACCCGACCTCTTTACAAACTCATCCAGTACGCTTCCGAACCCGAGTTGAAGGGGCTGAGCGGGAACTACCGGGCCTGCATGCGTTTCCTGATGGGGCTGGATATCGACCTCAAGGCTGGGGAGAGGTGGAGGAGCTGGGCCGATTTGACCAGGATGGAACAACGCCATCTCTTTTCCGCGCTGAGCCAATATGTGCCCAAGGAGGAACTTCTGGCCGAGATTTATCTGTTTCCGAATGAGAAAGTTGGAACACCCCTTCACGAGGCAAAGGAGTTTGCCACGTTGCTCAACTCCTGCGGCAGGTATGGAAAGGCAGAGCTGGCTTTCGAGGTCTGCAAGGGAGACAGGGGACTGGCTCTGGACCAGGCGTTCAACCTCCAGGGCGGCCACAAGAAGTATCTGGTCGAGTCGATGAAGGTGATAAAGGAGATCGGTATCGAGACCATGGATAACATCCAGTTCGTGCACGTTGGCGACAGGATTATGGACAGTGTCATAGGCATAGTTGCGGGCATGATTCTGGGTTCTGGCAGTATATCAAAGGACAAACCGCTTTTCGCCTTTGCTGAGGCTGATGATGGAATCAAGGTTTCGGGGAGGTCCACTGATGAGCTGGCCGGGAGGGGTGTTGACCTTTCCGAGTTGATGGGAAGGGTAACCAAGGAGATCGGTGGGATCGGTGGAGGCCACAATGTTGCCGCCGGGGCGACCATCGAATCGGGAAAGGAGCAGGATTTTCTTCTGCTGGCCGACAGGATAGTCGGCGAAATGCTCGATTCTTGATTATTGAATTTTGATATTGTGCAGGCGCGTTGAAACTTTCGCCCCTGGTGCTATTTTTACCCACCATCCACCCCCCACCATACTGATAAACACTGAGACCCATGCTAGCAATTACTGGGACCCACGTTGTGCAATTGTCATCAAGCCTCGCCTGAAGGACGGGGTGAACACCGCCAGGTGTGAGCTAGCCCAATTTTGAATTGGGCGGGGTCCTTATCTGCCCATTTTATAACCCTGAAAAATATAATCAAACAGAATATATTAATAGGGTCGGTACCTTATCTGGTGGCATACAATCACGGACAGGGCTGAGTAACCTGGCTCACCCGTGAATTAGAGTATGGTGGATAACCATGAGCACGGAAGAAAGTGGGCAGGAAGATGTGAAAGCATCCGATGTTGTTAAGATAGGCATTACCGGCCTTCCCAGTGCAGGAAAAACACACACCCTTTTGAAGATAATCGAAATGGTCGAGGCCGAGGACATCATCGTCGGCGGAATGATAACCGAGCCCATCATCTTCAGGAGCAAGAGGGTTGGTTTCTATGTCAGGGACTGGATGACCGGGAAAAAGAGGAAATTCGCCCACATAAATTTCGAATCAAAACTCTCTGTCGGCCCCTACGGTGTCGATGTCAAGGCCCTGGAATCGGTGGGTGTCAAGGCCATTCAGAACGCCATAAAAGAGGCGGACATGATAGTCATTGACGAGGTGGGCAAGATGGAGGTGGAGAGCCCCGGCTTCGTAAAGGCCGTGGAGGACGCACTGGACTCCGATAAAATGATACTTCTCACCCTGCACAAGAAATCCAGGAACCCGCTCTTGCAGGACATAAGGAGAAGGGACGATGTCCGGATTTTGGAAGTCACGCCAGTCAACCGCAACCTGCTCCCCTACAAGGTGATGAAGCTCATCAAGGGAGAGCTACTCTGATTGGGGTGAAGCCTTGGTCAAGTCCAATCAGGTAAATTTTCAGGAGATAACCGAGGGAGCGACAGCCTTTTTTGTTCCCACCCAAGCCTCCGACACCACAGAGCCTATCACCGAGCACAAGGCTGGCCCAATGGCGAGAACCGAGCCGGTCTTTTACAACCCGGCAATGAAGGGAACAAGGGATGTCGCGGTCCTTTTCGAGAGGGCGGTGGCCGAGGACAACTGGAAAATACTGGACGGCCTGGGAGCATCGGGGGCCAAGGGCCTCCGCCTGTATGAAGAAGGGAAGCATGATTGCCAGATAGTGATAAACGACCACAGCCCCAAGGCCTTTGACCTGATCCAAAAGAACATCAGCCAGTGGGATCGGGAAGACAGGATAACCGCCGTTAAACGGGGGCTGCACGGATTACTTCCAGAAAAAAAATATGACTGGGTGGACATAGACCCCTTCGGATCGCCGGTTGATTTTCTTGACGGGGCTGTCAGAGCCGTTAGAAACAGGGGCATATTATCCATCACGGCAACCGACACGGCCCCGCTATGCGGAACCTACCCCACCACCTGCATCCGCAGATACGGAGCCAGACCCCTTCACACTGGCTGCATGCACGAGATAGGTATCAGAATACTCATTGGCAACGCGATAAAGAGAGCGGCGGTCTTCGACCTGGCTGCCACCCCCATCCTATCATATTTTTCAGGCCACTGCTTCAGGGCCTATTTCAGGATAAAGAGGGGCGGCAAGCCAGCCGATGCCCTGGTCAAGCAAGTGGGCTTCGTGGTAAAGGAGAAAAACGGAGGATACGCCGAGGCCACCTGGCCAAATAAAGGCCAGATACATGGAGGCCCGCTGTGGCTGGGCGAGCTAAGCGACACAACTCTGATCAAAAACATGATAAGCATGACAAACATGATAAAGGAAGCCGAAAAGGAAACCGATGCCAGCATTTCAAAGGATACCATCAAATTACTGGAGATACTGGCCGAAGAAATACAGTTGCCAGCCTACAATTACACCACCGACGAGATTGCCAAGGCCTGCAAGGTCCACCCACCCAACACCAAACAGTTTGTCCAGCTGCTGAAGGAGAATGGCTTTCAGGCTTCAATTCTACACTACGACACGAAGAGTGTAAAAACAGATGCCAAGTGGAAAGACATATCCAAAATAGCCAAAGGCTTTTAGAGATGCTCTGGCCGCATTGAAATATCCGCCATGGGTGCATGGTATACCCTCCTTCCACCCCCACCACACTGATAAATACTGAGACCCACACTGGATTATCAATGAGACCCACGCTGGCCAATGGGTATAGCCCATGCAGATCGATAGAAAATCTAATTGGAATCCAACAACGCCGAGCGAGCATGCTCACCCGAGTTTTTCTTTATAACCCCTTTTTTTCTTTTTGGAGGGTGAGCCAGCACAGCGAGGAT
>JAGLSY010000141.1 GCA_023135545.1 Thermoplasmata archaeon
GAGCATCTGATCCATATGCGCACCCAGCATATCGGGCCCGAGGAGCTGCTGGTGGCCGCCAAAGTGGAATTTGACAATTCACTTACATCTGACGACATAGCCAGTGTGATAAACAAGCTAGAGGATAAGATAAGGGAAAGGGTGCCGATTGCAAAGATGATTTACATTGAGCCAGATGTTATGAAGAAGGAGAAGCAAAAAACGTAAACCACCAGGCTATAGATGGGATACCATACCTTAGAGTAATTCCTGCCCAAATTGTAAAAATAATCCTGTTCGAAGTTCAATTCTCATTGAAATATCTTTATTGAAAGACCTAGCCAGGCCACATTGTGAAATTCCTGCCCAAATTGTAAAAAATATTTTATTAATTCCTGCCCAGACAGTAAAATATATATGCTATCAACGCCCTGTATGCTACAATGTCATATCTGGAGATCAAAAAGGTCAATGGTACGGAATATGCCTCCTTTGTCAAGAAGTTCAGCCTCATGGGGAAGAACTTCAGGATAAATGAACACATCGGGAAGAACATTTCCACCCTGGACAAGAAAGAATACATGAGAAATAATCTGGATGCCCTCTCTGAAAAGGAATTCGAAATGAGAAAGCCGCTGTTGGAGAACCTGGATATGGCTCACAACAAGATCCTTCTATTTGACGTTGAACTGATGTCCATTAGGGTAAACAACTTGATGGAAATAAAAGAGAACAAAGAAACCGTATTGATTGAATTCGCAAAGGAGTTCATATTCAATTCGAATAATATAGAAGGTTCAAAAATTCCTGCCCAAGAAGTTAAAAAAATAATAGAAACAGGAAGCAGCAAGCACAATATTGCTAATGAGGTCCGGGAAGTTTACAATTCCATAGATGCCATGGACTATATTCAAAAAGGGTTCAAGTTCAATATTGCCTCAATCAAAAGGTTGTATTATGTTCTCACTAAAGATCTGGTAATGCAGAATGGAGAACCTTACCCAAGGGGCTTCAAGAAAGAGAGCAATGTGGTTAATAATATGGAAACGGTTCCCCCGGAAATGGTGGAGTCCAGGCTGACAGAGCTCCTTGACCATTATAAGAAGAATAGATCGAACTCCCATCCACTGGAGCTTGCATTTGACTTTCATCTGCATTATGAGGAGATACATCCCTTTCTAGATGGCAACGGAAGGACCGGCAGATTGGTGATGAACAGGATACTGATGGACCACGGCTATTTTCCGGTCACCATATATTCCGATAATTCCAGGGCATATTTCAATGCAATCTCCAAAGGCCGGGATAATAAAAGATCATATTACCAGTTCATGATGGAGCAGACAAGGAAGACGTATAGGGAATTTTCCTCGGTGATCGAGAGATTATAAAACCCAGGTTCATATGCTCGCTCGATGACTTTAATCTTCTTTGAATCTCTTCAATCTGAACACATTTTCGCGTTCCATTTCCTCTAAGCGCATCATTATCATGTTCTCTGAAGCTTTTTCTTTTTTTCCCTCGCTGCGCTAGCTTGGGCTCCAAAAGAAAAGGTTCCAATACCCGACCAAACAAATTTGGAAAATAAATGCGTATAATTGCAGGGATAATGCGCATTTAAAAAAGAAAAACTCGCCCAAGCCTGCTCGCTCGGTGATTCAATCTTCCTTGAAACGCTTTAATCTGAAAACATTCTCTCGTTCCATTTCCTCTAAGCGCATCATTATCATGTTCTCTGCGGTCTTCAGTTCCGGTATGACCTTGAACTCCAGGGCATTGACCCTCCGCTTGGTGCCGGATATTTCCTCAAGGAGCTTCTTCAGGGTAGTTTCTATTTCCGCGGCCCGGACGATTTCCTCTACCAGCTCCTCGTAGGCCTCGGCAGCCTCATCGATGCGGGTGGAGGTCCCGATGAGGCCGTAGCCCCTCTCATCAATCCTTTTTCTGACCTTCTCACCCTTGATCTTGGGAACCACGACGCCCATTACATTCTTCGTGTAAAGTGAGATGGTGGGGGTCTCGGCCGCGGCAAAGGCCGCCGACTTAACACCCATCTCGCCCTCCACGGCCTCGGCGATGGCCAGCTTCCTCTCGGCGACGGCGCATTTCTCGATTATGGAGCCGCGGACCTTCTTGGCCTCCTCCAGTATGTCGAAGAATTCCAGAATCAAGCCATCTCTTTTCTTCTTGAGAAGGTCGTAGCCCTTCTCGGAGAACTTGATGCGCTTCTTGACTTCCAGCAATTCGGATCTGGTCGGTTTGTATTCCCTGATGGCCATTCTATTCTCCTATTTCTGCTCCTTTATTCTCATTCCTTCTTTTTCTGATGGGCCGGATGGTATGCGTCAATCGTTTTGTTGTCTATCTTGGTAAGCGATACCTCGGGAAGCTCGGCCAGCAGATTCCAGCACAGGCCAAGTGTTTCCTCTATCGGACGGTCATCCTCATAACCCTGGCGCACCAGCACATCTTCGAAGCCATCCGCGAATTCCAGGAACTTTTGGTCTGAGTCGGACAATGCTTCCTTCCCGATGATGGAGACGAGAGCTCGCAGATCCT
This sequence comes from Thermoplasmata archaeon, assembly GCA_023135545.1. Taxonomy (GTDB): domain Archaea; phylum Thermoplasmatota; class Thermoplasmata; order SG8-5; family JAGLSY01; genus JAGLSY01. The sequence goes on from JAGLSY010000141.1 coordinate 2,539, forward strand.
TGCCGCTGGCGTATGCGGCATAACATTGGTCCGAGACCATTTTGTGGTCCTCCCTGGTCATGTCCTTGCCGATACCGGCATCCATCAATCTGGAAAGCGAGCCGGATATGTCTATTGGCGGATAAATCCCCTGCCTGTGCAGGTTCCTCGAAACGATTATCTGGCCTTCGGTGATGTACGCGCTCAGGTCCGGGATCGGGTGGGTGATATCATCATCCGGCATCGATAAGATGGGTATCTGGGTGATGCTTCCCTTCTTGCCCTTTATCCTGCCCGCACGCTCGTACATGGTCGCCAGGTCTGTGTACATGTAACCCGGGTAGCCCCTTCGCCCCGGAACCTCTTCCCTGGCCGCCCCTATTTGGCGCAATGCCTCGCAGTAGTTGGTGATGTCTGTTAGAATGACAAGCACGTGCATGTCAAGGTCGAATGCCAGGTATTCCGCGGCCGTCAGGGCCATCTTGGGCGTGATAAGCCTTTCGATGGTCGGGTCGTTGGCCAGGTTCAGGAACACCACCGATTTCTTGATTGCGCCGGTCCTCTCGAACTCCTTCATGAAATGCTGCGCCTCTTCGTTGGTGATTCCCATCGCGGCAAAGACCACGGCGAATTCGTCTACTTCAGCCAGCACCTTGGCGTTCTTGGCGATCTGAAGCGCGATGTCGTTGTGGGGCAGCCCGCTCCCCGAGAAGATCGGAAGCTTCTGGCCCCTTACGAGTGTGAACATGCCGTCTATGGTCGAAATGCCGGTCTGGATGAATTCAGATGGTTTGTCCCTAGCGTAGGGATTGATGGCACCCACGACTATCTCCTTCTTCTCCTTCGGGATGACGGGGGGGCCTCCATCCAGGGGGTTGCCGGCTCCGTTCATTATTCGCCCTATGATATCCTCCGAGACACCCAGCTTCACGGTCTCGCCAAGGAACTTGACAGTTGAATTACGATCTATACCGGCGGTTCCCTCGAAGACCTGGACGACCACCAATTCCTTTGATGTATCCAGCACCTGGCCCCTCTTTCTGCTTCCATCCGAAAGGGCGATATCAACTATCTCCCCGTAACCCACATGTTCGGTTTTCTCAAGGAAGACCAGGGGGCCTGCTATCTCGGTTATCGTACGATATTCCTTCTTCATTTCGAATCCCTCCATTTTGAATCTCTCGATTC
>JAGLSY010000142.1 GCA_023135545.1 Thermoplasmata archaeon
TCCGAATGCAATCACTCCGTTCTCGCATTCAATTCCGGGATTTCGAAAGTGAGAACTTGGTTCGCACTTTTGAAACTTCGAATTCATTTCGAAGTTCTGAATGAAATCACTTCGTTCTCTCATTCATCCCCCTCCTTGGCTACTGGTTTCGCCGCGGCTGGCTTGGGTTTTGCTTTATCGACCGTCGGCTTGCTCTCGACGGCTCCCTCTACCTTGCCCCGCATCAATTCGCATTCTCCCATCATGCACTCCATGACCTTTTCCAATTCCTTCTCGAACTCCTGCTCGTATTTGACCTTGGCCATATCGTCCTTTGATTTCATCTTCATTATGTCGGTGATGGGTATTCCGGATGATACCAGATTCATGGATTCATCATTGAATTTTTTAATGCAAGATAGAAGGTTCTCCTGCCTGGCTGGTGAGCAGAAGGTGTCGACATCGTGGAAGGCGTTCTGCTGGAGGAAGTATTCCCTCAGCATCCTGGCCACCTCGAGAAGCACGCGCTGGTCATCTGGCAGGGCATCGGCCCCGACAAGCTGCACGATTTCTTGCAGTTCTGCCTCCTTCTGGAGCACGGCCATCGCCCACTTGACCATCTGGGTCCAGTCCTTGTCCACATTCTCACTGAACCACGGGTCGAGAGTCCGGGTGTAAAGGCTGTAGCTGTTGAGCCAGTTGACAGCCGGAAAGTGTCTTCTCTCCCTCAATTTGGTGTCCAAAGCCCAGAAAACTTTCACGATTCTTAATGTAGCCTGGGTGACCGGTTCGGAGAAGTCGCCGCCCTGGGGTGAAACCGCCCCTATAACAGATACAGAGCCTTCTATTTCATTCAAGCCGGTAACACGGCCGGCTCTTTCATAAAATTCAGATAACTTGGATGACAGGTATGCCGGATACCCTTCCTCACCTGGCATCTCCTCCAGCCTGGAGGATATTTCCCTCATGGCCTCGGCCCATCGTGAGGTCGAATCGGCCATAAGCGCGATGTCGTAGCCCATGTCCCTGTAGTACTCGGCCATCGTAATTCCCGTGTAAACCGAGGCCTCTCTGGCGGCCACTGGCATGTTGGAAGTGTTGGCTATGAGAATGGTCCTGTCCATGAGCGGCGCACCCGATTTAGGGTCCTCCAGCTCCGGGAATTCCTTGAGAACATCGGCCATCTCGTTGCCTCTTTCACCGCAGCCAACATAGACCACGATGTCGGCGTCGCTCCACTTGGCCAGCTGATGCTCTGTCACCGTTTTACCGGTTCCGAAACCGCCGGGAATCGCGGCAGTCCCGCCCTTGGCTATGGGGAAGAAGGTGTCCAGAACGCGCTGTCCCGTTATCAATGGAATATCGGGAGCCAGCTTCTGTCGGATGGGCCTCGGGTTCCTGACAGGCCACTTGTGATGCATCATGAGTTGAGTTCCATCGTCCAGGGTGGCGATGGTCTCGTCGATGGTGAAGGAGCCGGTCTTTATGTCGGTGATGGTGCCGGACTTCCCCGGAGGGACCATGATGTGATGCTTGATGTTTTGGGATTCCTGCACCCATCCCAGTATGGAATTGGGGGTCACTTTGTCGCCCGCCTGCGCCGTGGGATTGAAGTCCCACTTTTTCTCGTGGTCCAGCCCCGGTACATTGACTCCCCTCTCTATGATGTCGCCCATCTTCTCCTGAAGCACCTGGAGCGGCCTCTGGATGCCGTCGTAAATGCTCGACAGAAGACCGGGGCCCAGCTCGGCGGTCAAAGGCTTTCCGGTGTCTATCACGGGCTCACCCGGTCTTATTCCGGACGTGTCCTCGTAGACCTGGATAATGCTCTTCTCACCGACTATCTGGATGACCTCTCCCATCAGCTTTTCCTCGCCGATGAAGACCACATCGTACATCCTGGGGTTAATACCAGTAGCCGTGACCACAGGGCCAGCGACCCTGAAAATCTCACCTTGTTTATCATTTTCACTCACAGTTTCATCCTCCTTTGAATAGATCGATTCCGATAACTCTCTTGACTTTCTCTCTGAGGTCGCTCTCCTCCTCTCTTCCGACCGCCACAACGACCGGGCTTACGGATGCCAGGAATTTTCTTCTGGATTCATAGGGCAGTTTCTGGAGCGACGAATTGTGTATGATCACTATGCCCACCCCGGCATCCTGCATTATCGTGCCAAGCCTCGATTCAAGCTCGCTATCTTCCACCACGTGGACCTTCCTGATGCCCACCAGCCGGAAGCCCAGCACAAAATCCTCGGTTCCAAGCACGGCCAGTTCCATTCAGACCACCAACAATCCCCTTATCGTGTCGACATCCAGTTCGCTCTCCTTGCCCCTGGCGATTATCCTGAGATTGTCGACCTCTATCTTTTTCAGTATCAAATAATTAAGAATGGGAAGCACGGAAAGCGGATAGACCTTGGCGAACTTATCGGCCTGCCTCAGCAGATGCTTCTCGGCCTGCCTGGTCATGTCATTGAGGCTCATGTTTTCCTCCACCCCTTCGGCCGCTTCGGCAATGTCATCGTAGAAGGAAAATCTCTGAAGCTCGGCGATGAACTGGGAATAACTGGTCGCGGCCATCAGAGCCTTGAGGCCGGCACCCTTCAATTCCCCGCCGCCCGGTATGATGTACTGTTCGGGGTCCTTGATTCCCTTCTCGTGCAGTATCAGGTCGAATTTTATTTTCATCAGCGTGGTCAAATTCTCGATGTCGATCTCCTTCTTTATGAAGTTGAGAAAGAGCGTGGCCGACCTGGATTTTACTTCTGATGCCGAGGATATCAACGCAGAAAAATAAGCCTTGTCAACCTCGTTCTCGAAGGGCATGAGGGTTGTTATCACGGCCGATTCCCCTATGTTTCTCAGCATCCTCTCCAGAGGAATATGGTAATGGGTTCCCTTTAGCCTGTCTATGACCTCGGGGATGGTCTGCATCCGGGCCAGTTCCTGCTGCCTGGATACTTTTATCGTGCCGCAGGGTACCAGCTCCTTGATAATCTCTTCCGGCTCGGCCCCGTGGAACTTGCCCCTAAGGATGGTCTTGATGTTCCAGGCGTCCACCTTTCCGATATAGTGGCTCACCAGGGTTTCCAGCTGTCCCTCGCAGAAAGTTGTGATCTGATTGTAGGTCTGGGCCAGGTTGGCGTTGGTCGCCCTCTCGATAAGCGCGGCACCCGAAAAATCAGAGGACATGGATTCTATTTCGCTCTTGTAGTGACTCTCACCGATATACCTGGATATGCCGGCAAGGTCCATGACAGAGAGCCGAAGATACTCGTCTCTCTGTATCAGGAAGCGCCTCTTGGCCCTCACCCTGGTGCAGGCGTATGGATAGTTGCTTGTCTTACGGCCGAATTTCAATTTCTTCCCCCTTACTTGAAGAGGATCTCAGCCACTTCGCCTATCTTTTCCTGCCACAGGTCATCGAGCAGAGTCTCGTAGGTCATGTTCAGCCTCTGGGTCTTATCCGAGTTTTCCACGATAATGCCGCCAGAGCACTGGATCGTGCCGGCGAACTGGTAGTTGCCGGCCATCCTCTTTACATAATCGGCATCCTCCTGGTTGGAGTAGATGAAGCCCGAGGAAATAACCGTGCCAGCCTGTTTGACCAGACCGGAGATTATCTGCTCCTTCTTGTCCCTGGGAGCGGATCTCAGGCTTTGGAAGGTCTTGGCCTTGACGGCATCCAGAACCTCCTTTTCGGCCTTCAGCATGTTGCGTCGTCCATCGACCTCGGCCGAGGACATCTCCTGCTCCTTCATGAGCCCTATCTGCTTCTCGGCCTTCTCTCTGGCCTCGGCCATAATGGCCTTGGCTTCCTTCTGGGCCTTGTTGATTATCAGAATGGCTTCCGTCTCGCCTTCCTTGATTATCTTGCTCGATTCGAGCTTTCCCTTTTCGGTGACCTTCTTTGCGACGTCGTCTAAGCTCATCTGCTTACCTCTTTTGTTCAGCCGCCAATAATCATGAAGGCTACAAGCAGACCGAATATGACGATGGTCTCCGGAATAACGGTCATCAACAATCCTTTTCCAAACATCTTCGGGTCCTCTGCCATGGCTCCGACCGCAGCCGCACCCACAGACGCTTCACCGATACCGGCCCCTACGCCAGAAAGTCCGACAGCCAGACCGGCTCCGATGAGCTTCAGTCCATCACCGACATATTTGTCTCCAGTTGCTTCTTCAGCATGGTCTTCCTGTGCAGACACGGCACCGAACATGAATGCCAGTGCAATGAAGACTACCGCGCCGAACAACATTGTTTTCACATATTTTCCCATTCTTCATTCCTCCTAGTGTTCTATTGTACATTTTCTCCTCTTTCCAAAGGGCGTGTAGCGATTGCCGCCGCCCTCATAAAATTTAGTGAAGAACTCGACATAATGCAGCCTTAGCGAGTGCAGTGTCGGTCCTATCAGTCCCAGTATGATATTTATGAAATGACCCATGAAGAAAATAAGGGCCGCCATGGCGATTCCCTTTCCTCCTCCGATCTCCCACTGGGCCAGGGCCATGTTGTTGAATGCTATGGCGATTCCGGCAGATGAGGCACCTATAGCAAACAGCCTAGTGTACGACAGGGTATTGCTAAGCCACATGGTCGGCAGCTCGATAAGGCCGGTCGCTCCCTCTGCCTTGATTACCATTATCATGCCCACCACTATCAGAGCTATGGAAATATAGATTATATTGGTGGTGTTTGGCATAGCCCAGCCCCTCATCATGATCGGCACAACATAGATAGAAAGTACCCATGCTCCTGTCAAAGCGATGATCCAGCCACCCTTCTCGAAGATGGCATCCTTCACACCGTGCAGCACGGCCACATTCCTGAATCCCAGGAACCAGGCAATATACAGATGGAAGATTCCTATGAGACATGTGAGGACCAGCATCAGCTCGATCTCATGAACACGGTGAAGCGGGAACACGATCTCCATGCCGTAGAGGATCTCCACCAGGGCATACTGGCTGTACTCTATCTCCACTATTCCCCACTGGGACAGAAGGCCTGCCTCGCCATGGTAATTGTAAAGCTCGAAGCCAAAGAATTCTCCGTAAAAGAATCCGAAGATGATCGTTGAGACCGAGGACCATTTCAGGATCCTGTTGAGCTGGGGCCCGACAGAGTCCATGGCGAACATCCTGAACATCTTGTCGGTTATTCCGCCGAGCACCATGCAGAGAACGATTATTCCGTAGGCCACATCTCCCAGCATGAAGCCGAAGAATATGGGGAAGAAAATGGCGACCAGAAAGGTCGGGTCGACCTCCTTGGCCTTGGGGTTCGAATATGCATCGATAAGCGGCTGGAACTGCCTGGGCGGACCGCGGTTCTTCATGAGAACAGGCGCATCATCATCTGTGGATTCCACTTCCTCCACGGTCACGTGGCTGTCGGTGGCCTTGTCCACGGAAATGGTAACCTCCTCCACCCTGTTGGACGGAACCCAGCCCTCCATGATGAAGAACTCGTTGGTGGTGGCGCAATGAAGCGGCATCTCGGCGATATCCAGTTTATTGGCCAGATGCTCTTCCGATGCCAGTAGAAAATTGCCGTACTCCTCCCGGCTTTTGGTTATGCCCTCTTCCACCTTGGCCAGGCCCTTCTCCAGTTTGGCATGCTCGTCCGTGTTGGCCTTTTTCGCCTGGGCCAGTGTGCCCTCGAACCTGGGAATGTCCATGTACTCGAAATCCGCGATCTCCAGCAACTCCTTCACCCTGGCCTCATGTGCCAGGGGGCAGTGGATCACCGTAGTCCATTTCTTGTGCTCTTTGGCAGATTCGACCTTGCACTCGTTGAACAATTTACCCAGGGCCTCGGAAGGCGACATCTTCATGAAGCCCGTAAAGACCGTGACACTGGAAACGTCCAACCGCAGGGAATCTGGAAGGGAATCCAATTGAGCCAGCAGTTCTTTTTCCCTCCTCAGCTCATCCAGGCGGGATTCGGTCGAGGTCTTCTTCTTGAAAAGGGAGGTTACTTCCTCATCGGCTTTATCCAGCGTCGAGTCGAGCCACTTCTCCACGTTGGACACGGCCTCCTTCTTGGACAGGGCAAAACCCTCGATATCCAGCGAGCTGATTATGCTCTTGACCCTCAGTATCCTCTTGGAGAGGGCGGTTGCCTCCGGCAATGCCTCGCCTATCCTCAGGCCGCCTTTCTCCTCGGTGAAGTCCTTGATGTGAATGGCATTCTTCTCGTGGAGAACGGAAACGGCATCCCTCAATCGGTCCTTGGAACCGGTTATTATTACCTTTGAAAGTTTAGCGGTTTTAAGCCCCATTTGCCTTCCTCTCGAATTCTTTAATCAAAAAGTCGGATGCCTCCTCGACACCGGCGTTGGCCTTGAGCTTCAGGGCCTCGATCTGCCTGTTGGCCTTGGCGAGAACCAGTTCCTTTTCCTTGGCTATCTCTTCGGATGCCTTTGTCAGCATGTTCTCGTACAGGGCCTTGGATCTGGTTCTGCCTTCGGTTATCTTGGCCTGTGCTTCATTCTTTGCCTTGGCAAGGTTCTTCTCTTTCTGAACGGCAGCGGATTTCTTTATCCTTTCGGCTTTCTCCTCTGCATCCTTTATCATATTCAAAATATCGGCTTTGTTCATGGCAACCACCAAGCAACGTTTGTTCCAATTCGAACAGCGTATACACTTCTTTATCATAACCCTTACGGTGTAGATGTTAAGGGATATAGGAGAATGTAAGATTCAGAAAAGGTTGAACATGCCAAGAATATGCCAACCCATCCAAAGAGGGCGTTCAACATACCAGTGGGGGTCCCAGTATTTTTCAGTATGGGTTATATTGATGTCCCAGTGCGGCGGGGGGCGGTAGGTGGGCAAAGCAATAGCTAGCAAGATATATCTCTGCAGAACAAAGCTGATATCATCAACATGCCCCGCCCAGGCCAGCTTGCTGGCCAGGGGTTGCGTAGTCGTTCACATTGGATTAATCAAGGATATAACAATCGCCGAGCGAGCAGGCTCACCCGAGTTTTTCTTTATAACCCCTTTTTTCTTTTTTTAGATGCGTTGGCCAAACTTCCCAGAACGCATCTATTTTGTCAAACCTTGGTTTGACGCAGGAGGAGTGAGCCAGCGTAGCGAGGGTTAAAAAGAAAAAATGGGGGACGGAGCAATCGCGATAAAAGCAGAGACGGGGTTTTGTTATTCTGGTTGCGTGTTTTCTCTTCATTTGTACGCGACCAGAAAATCTAATACGATTATCAATAAACCCCAAGCGAAGTATTTGATTCGGATGTGCCAGTGAGTGACAGCGATGATATGCAGAAAAATTGCCCCCTCGCAAAAACGAGCGAGGAGCCCAAATCAAGCCCCGTCTGAAGGGCGGGGTGAGCAACACCAGTTGCGAGCTAGCCCAATTCAAAAATTGGGTGTGGTCCTTATCCACACCCAGCTAATCAAATCCCATCACGCTAAATCGTCTCCGATTCAGAATCCCCAAAGGTTATTAGCCACCATGCCATCCTAATATTGATGAATGTATCAGAGATTCAGGGAACCCTGGGAAAGCTGGGCATCAGGCCCTCCAGAAAACGGAGCCAGAACTTCCTCCTGAGCGAGGATATAGCCAGATGGCAGGTGGAAGCCGCCGGCATTCGGGATGATGACAAGGTTCTGGAGATTGGCCCGGGATTGGGAATTCTCTCCAAATACATCCTGGAAAAAACAAATAATGCCGTATTCATCGAGAAGGAACCGGCACTTGCCAAATTCATAGAGAACGAGTATGGGGCCAATGTTATCTGCGGCGACGCCCTCGAAACCGACCTTTCCGGTTATGATGTGATAATCTCCAACCTGCCCTACCACATATCATCCGAGATAACCGTCAGGGTGCTCCGGGGCAACTTCAGAACCGCCATCCTGATGTATCAAAAGGAATTTGCGGCCCATCTCACGGCCAGTCCCGGAAGCAGGGATTTTTCCAGGATATCTGTTTTCAGGGAGTTCTATGCCGAGGCCGAGGTCATAAAACAGGTTTCCAAGAGCAACTATTACCCGGTTCCCAAGGTGGATTCCTCCATAGTCAAATTGTCCAGCCGGGAACCCCCTTTCCAGCCAGATAATATAGACCATTATTTCAACGTGGTCAGGATGCTCTTTTCCCACAAGAAGCGCACTGTCAGGAACGCTTTGCTCTCCGAGGCGGTAGCCCTGGCCAGCACCAAGAAGGAACTCAAACCCAAGCTTGAAAGTCTGCCCTTCTCAGATGACAGAGTGTTCAAGCTGGCTCCCGAGGATATTAATAAAATTGCTGAGTTTATATATAATTTAAATAATTAATTAGTATAGTTTATAGAGTTTAATGAGTTGGGGAGTTTATAGAGTTAATTCCTGAAGGGTAAACTCAAAGAACTCATTGATTTTCGAAGTAGGTTTCTATGATCTTCTTCTGGCCCCGGCGCAGTATCTCGGAAAGGGTGGCCGTCGATACCTCGAACATCTCGGCCAGCTCCTTCACCCCTATCCGCTTCGGGAAATCATAATACCCGCGGTCATAGGCAGTCTTGACAATTCTTTCCTGGCGGTCGGTGAGAAGTTCATCCTCCTTGATGCTGGTAAGCTTGACCAGCTTGGGCTGGGCATCCTGCTTCTCCAGTTCGTTCACCAGGTTCCTCAACTTATCCCGATTGCTGGCAAACAATGTCCACTCGACCCTTTCATCCTGGGTGGTCACCGATGATATGAGGAAACAGTCGCACTCAAGCAGTGCCTTGCAGCCGTAGCACATCCTCGTCTTGACTATGCCTATCGCCTTGCTGGTGTCCATGTGCTCTATGTTGACCTCATCCACCTCGTCAACGGATTCGATGAATTTCTTTATTTCGTCAATGTTCTCGCCGTTAAGCTTTATCTCCACCAGGTCCTGGATGCCGTCTTTGCCAAAGGGTATGATATCAAGTATCCTTACTTCGATTGGAAATCTCTTGGCAACTTCTGTGTGCCAGATTCCGTAAAGTTTTATTGAAAGAACTGCCTCAATCATATCTCTCGCCTTCCTTCCTACGATGCAATAGGTAATCATGATATATATTTTTTAAGTTACATAGGGTCGATTATCCGATTTGTGCCCTAAAACTGCATCTGGCATACCCGAAAACAGGGCTGCCAAACAATCGAAAGGATTATTTATAAAATCATGTTATACCCGAAAGCTATCCTTCACAAGTAGGAGTAAGTTATGCAAAAAAAGAAGAGTTCTGAACAGGATAATGCTGAGCAGAAATACAGCGGCCTTATCGAGAAAAGGAACGAGCTCAATACCCAGGCCAGAGAATATGCCGAGGCCAGGAATGCCCTCAATACAGAGCGCAGGAGAATACTGGATGAGTGCGGAGAGATGAGGGAAGAGCGTAGGAAGCTCGTCGACCAGATGAGGGTGCACAAGAAGCGCAGGAACGCCTACCAGGCCAAGGGCAAGGCCCTCATAGAAAAGAAGAGGAAGGCTAAGGGAAAATTGCCTCCTGGACTCGACAAAGAGATAGAAACCACCCGGGCCGAGGTCAGGTACATGGACATAAAACAGCAAACCGTCCCCATGACCGTACAGGAGGAGAATATACTTCTGGACGAGATAAAGCACAAGATGAGGAAGATGGAAGAGCTGGAGGTCGTGAAGGAGGAAGAGGATAAGGTTCTGGAAGACGTGAAAAAGGCGGACCTGTCCATCACAGAACTTTTTGAACTGGCCGATGAAGAGCACGAGAAGGTAGTCGTACTGTCAAAGCAGATTAACGTGGTCCACGACAAGATCACCGCAGCCACCAAATCCATACCCCACCTCATCGCCGAGGCCAACAAGAACCACGAGGCATATGTGTCCATCAAGGAAAAAGCGGACGCCATCCATGAGAAGGCCCAGGAGATGCGGAGAAAACTGATGGCCATGCGAAACGAGAAGAGGGAAGAGGCCAGAGAAGGGCGCAAGATGGTGAGTGACCACAACAAGGGTGTCAAAAAAGAACTGGCCGATGAGAAGTCCCTGGACAAGGCGGCGGATGATGCCCTGCAGAAGCTTCTCAAGAAAGGTAAGGTAGAGATCTGATGTCTGAAAATCTCAAGGCCGTTATTCTTGCCGGCGGTGTCGGAAAACGACTGAGGCCTTTGACCGAGTATAGACCCAAACCATTGATACCAGTTGCCGGAAGGCCGTGCATTGATTTTGTTATTCGCTCTTTGGTGAGCGGCGGCTTCAAGGAGATCATTGTTACCACTGGCTACCTTTCGGACAGGCTTATCAAGAGGATCGGAGACGGCTCACAGTATGGTGCCACCATACTGTACTCCTTCGAGGAGGAGCCCATGGGAACAGCCGGCGCGGTAAAGAAAGTGGCTGATTTCCTGGATGATACCTTCGTCGTGGCGAGCGGAGACCTGTTGGCAGACATAGACATGGGAGCTCTTTATAAATATCACAAGGACAAGGAAGCAATGGCGACCATGGCCCTTACCAAGGTGAGCGACCCGATAGATTTCGGGATAGTGGGCCTCAACAAGACCAACAAGATTATAAAATTCGCCGAGAAACCGGAAAAGAAGGATGTCTTTTCCAACCTCATCAACGCGGGTATCTACGTGCTGGAGCCGGAGATACTGGACATCATACCCGAAGATACCCCGTACGATTTCTCCAAACAGGTCTTTCCCACCATGCTGGAGAACGAGCAGGCCCTCTACGGAAAGATGATCAAGGGCATCTGGAGGGACATAGGAAAGCCCATGGACCTGCTCCAGGCCAGCCTTGACGTGGTGGATAGGGAAGGAGCCAAGGTGAAAATAGAGAAGGTCAGGACCAAGGGCAACATCATAATCGGCAAGAACACGGCCATCGAGAAGGGTGTCAAGATCATAGGGCCAGCATATATCGGCGACGATGTCTATGTCAGCTCCGGAACCGTCATAGACAAGTCCTGCATATATGACAGCGTCTTCGTGGACCGAGAGGCCACCATCAAGAACAGCATAATCCTGGACGGCAGCAAGGTGGGATGGCAGAGTACCATAGTGAATAGTGTCATATCCAGGGACTGCCAGATAGAGGAGGATGTGACAATAACCAGCAGCGTGATCGGGGACAAGATGACGGTAAAGATCCACTCCAAGCTGGAGGATGCCAACCTGACCCTTCCTCCGGATAACAATAACAACAGCCGATAAGAGAGTTTATTGAGTTGGAGAGTTAGAGAGTTTAATGAGTTTAGCTTGGCCAGGACTGCACGCTGGCCTAATCGCAACTCAAGGGTACAATACCCATCAATACGAACTCATGAAACTCAAGAGTATATTTCTCAGTAGTTACGAACTCATGGGTACATACATTAGCAACACGAACTCCATGAACTCTACAAACTCAAGTAAATGTTATATTGACCTGGGAGCCAATCATTATTCCATTTGAGGAGCAAATACCCCGATTGAACTCCACCACATATTTGACAGGGCCGCCGCTCGGATACCTGGCCATTTCCGATTCAGGAGTTACATTGGACTCGACATTTGCCTCGGTGATGTTGATTATGGTCATGTTCACATCGATAAATACTATGTCCAGCGGTATCTCGACGTTCTTCATCCAGAATTCCACCGTTTTGGTTTCCTCGAAGACAAAAACCATGCCCTCGTCCTCGGGAAGATGTGCAACTCCCATGAGGCCGATCAACCTCTCCTCGGGGGTGGATGCGACCTCGCATTTTATCTCGATAGTCTGGTTACCGGAAGTCTGAAAGATAGCCAGTGCCTCATAATCGGGTTCTTGTGTTCCGTCTTCGGGAGGAGAATCGGCATCGTAAAAAATAAACATAAGGGCAACTGCCAGGACTAAGATGATGATAATGATGACTACCTTAATAACGGTGAGTTTTAAATCTCTCATCCCTCACACCAGCCATACAAAAAAAATCTAACCGCTGACACCGCTCTCCCCGATTACCACATCGAAGTAGGCATGGTTGACCGTGAGTTTTGATATGATGTCGCTGTCTATTCTGAGGCTGATACGCTCGGTTGGCTCCATAAGCGCGCTGACCCATATCGTGGTTCTGGTCATGTCATATTCCACACCGTTCGTAAAGCCGTATTTCTGCATCGTGCTGTTCATATAGGAATACCATGCATCGCCGTACTGCGTGGTCTGGTTGATGTATATGTCCCCGGTTATGGCATCGGTAACATTCATGAAAACGTTGTAATCTTCGTAGGTGGTGGTCACTGCCGAGCGCAGGTAGGTGGTAACGCCTCGGTTGTCGAAGCCGTTGTATGTCTGGTTGTCGCTGACTATGCTTATCATCGTGAAGGCCATGTTGTACCTGGTTCCTTCCTTTCTCAGATTCAGCTGGGGTGGGGCTTTTATCAGCTCTCCCTCGTTCTGGGTGAGAATTATAGCATCGTTCTCATACACGATCGTCTGGGGGACAAAGTACCTGTTGGGCACGATAAGTTTGATGTTGCCGTTGGAGGATGGGTTTATGGTGTAGTTCACTCCGTCGATAGCATAGACGAAAGAGATCGATGCACTAGAGTTGGACGGGTCAGGGTTGGTGGACAGCTGGCCCATGGTAGGGGCCGCGAACATGGGGATCCCCTGTGCTCCCAGGGTTATGGGGGTGTAAAGTGTGACCTCGTAATTCCCCATCAAACCGGCAAGTATCTGCATGTCTATGCTCTGTTTGAGGTTGGCGAACTGCCCCTCGACATTGTTCATGTGTGAAGCTTCATTATCTTCCATCCAGATAGGCACATATTGATTCATGAACATTGACAAAAATGTGAGAAAGATCATGAGGGCCATGATGGTCCCTATGGTGGAAGCGACACCTTCATCATCCCATGACAGATGTCTGGTAAGCCTTTTTTTGTTTCGGCCATTCTGCTTAGAAGTTGAGGGCAGCATCAGGTATTTCCACCACTTCCTTAATTATGCAAACCTGCTATTTATATGTATCGTGGAATATAGTTATTAATCAAATTATTGGCCGCTATATCAATACACTGGCTATCTAACAATATAGAATAAAATAATAAGTGAGAATAGTGATTAATTAATGGTTATTTTATGATTATAACCACTATAACATTATATACCGTTTAAGGGATTAGTACTATCCATAAGAAACTTAAAAGGTGATTCCATTGAAGAGGAGAATAAGCAGAAAATTGGTTTGGGACGATAGAGGTGTGAGCGAGGTCATAGGAACTATCCTCATGCTTGCCATCACCGTCGTTCTTTTTTCGAGCATAACCGTCTGGGTGAGCAACCTTCCCGCACCCCAGGGCCGTGTCTACGTGGAGTTCGAGGGCAGTATTGTCCCATATGACGCAAACGACTGGTCACTAGGTGCCTTCATCGAGTTGAAGCATGTCGGCGGCATGGAACTGAACAATTGGTGGACAGTGATATTGTTGAAGATTGACGGGAGCACGACGGTACTTGACATGGAAAACAGCAGTATACTCCACCCTTCCCTGGGCGATTTTTGGGAAGTCAACGAGGTATGGAACTACACCGTCGGCACGAACATACTCACCGAGGATTCCGAAGTGAAGATTAACATAATCGACCAGGATGTGGATACCCAGGTCTGGGAGGGAACCCTCATGGGAACCGGCACCTGGTACGCACCGATTATCATGAGAGTCTGGATCGACTCGGACGTGGCCACCATCTTTGCGGACCCCGGCCCGATCGAATACGGTCCGGAGGAATTCACAGTCTTTGCACAGATAGTTGACCCGGAAGGCGATGACCCCAACCACGGCATCGACGTGAGTACTGTAAACGTGAGCTGTCCCATGCTGGGCTGGTCGGATATCTCAATGTCGGATGACAACTTTGACAATATTTTCACGGCCACATTAGTTGGGCCGGACGCAAATTACAGTGCCGGATATTATGTATTCATATGCAGAGCCATGGACTACAGCGGACGCGCTGCCGATAACCACACATCCAAGTTCGCGGTGGGCGGGGAGATAGGCGGCAACCCCCAGATAGTGGTTTATGGAAATAATGAGAGCGCGACAAATATCTGGACAGAACCGACCAACCCCCTGAACGGCGTTGTGGTCCAAATGTATGCCAGAATAAGGAATCTTGGCGGGGCCGGAGCCCTGGTGGATGTCAAGTTCTATGACGGGGTTGTGAATGACACAAACCTCATAACCACCATCCAGCCCTTGATCAACTTCGGGGATTACATTGTTTCAACCCCATGGGAGGCAAAGCCAGGAGGTATTCACAATATCACGGTAAACGCCACGGTAAACAAGACCTGGGCCTTTGATAAAGGGATCCACGAGCCAGATAAGTATTTGGATGACAATCAGAACTACACGGACATAATCGTTCTTCCGACCATATTGTTGGTCGATGACGACGGCCATATTAATGACGAAAGTTCAGGCGACACCTCGTCCTTCATGCGCGCATCATTGGAGGGCTCGGATTTCGATTATGATTTCACTACAGTCAGCACCGGCTGCAACGGCCCGGCATTTGACGCTGGAGATTACCGGCTCGAAGAATACGATATAGTTATCTGGATGACAGGCTACGAGACCACCAACACCATCAGGGCGGATGACATAGTCAACCTGATGAGATTCCTTAACAACAGCGGAAAGCTATGGCTTATCGGTGGGGGAGCCTTTGTGCAGGCCGAGACGGATGCAGCTGATGGGGATGCAAGTCTGGACGCCTTCTTCAACACATATCTTCACACCTCCCGGGGACCGCTGGGAGAGGTCAAAGTCACCGACGAGCCGGTCTGGGGAGAGAGTGGCCACAAAGTGACCGAATACTTCTCCGAGAAGAACATCACCCTGGTGGAGAAAATACTTGATTATAACCAAGGTTATGAAATAGTTCCCGAGGGAACCGGCATTGCGGCCTTCACATTAAACAGAAGCGTTCTGCCCCTACGCTACCTGGCCACCAGCTGGGAGAACGGCGACGATGAAGAGAGGATACTCACCCAGGCCTTCGAATTCTCCATGATTGAGATGAAGGCCGATATGACACAGCTCACATACAAGGCGATCACCTGGCTGGGTAACATAACCATCAAGTCCGGGAGGGACCTGGCTGTTTCGGAGCAGTACATGAGCCCTAGCACCGTGTTCTACAAACAGCCGGTTACGATCACAGGCGTGATACGGAACAACGGCTTCCAGAACGAGACCTATGTAAATTGGTCCATGACCATCACAGATATTGACGGTAATGAAATCCAACAAAACAAAAGCGGCATAATCGACGGAGCACCGGATCCAGACAATGACGGCCCATTATTCATCGGAACGGGCCAGGACAACTCGGTAACCATCACCGTCATGTGGACTCCCATCAATATAGGCACCCACAACATCGTATTCGAGGTGGACCCTGACAATCAGATCATCGAGACCAACGAAAACAACAACGTGCTGTCGGACAGATTCGGTTCGGGAGATATAGATGTCCAATATATCGTACTGGTCGTGGATGATGACCAGTTAATTTCCGATGATGAAACCGGCGAGGTTATCAGCACACTGGACAATCTCACCTATGACTATGACCTTTACAACATAGCACTGGAAGGCAGCAGCCCCGGTGCCAGTCTGCTCGACAATTATAATGCGGTCATCTGGGTATGCGGCGGTGCTAGCGAGCCCTGGCGGGATGATGCTGAAGACAGCATCCAGAATTACCTGGAGAGCAGCAGCGGAAGACTCTGGCTTACAGGCGAGAACTGCCTCGGAGGCGACATAGACGGCATCCTGGAGGAGAACATCTTCCAGCTCAATTCATTGACCACTGGCCTTAACATGCCATCCACCCTGTACGGAGTCGATAACACGGACACGGAGGAAAGTGTCAGCCACGGGATGAAATACGAGACCAACGGAACCCATGGCTGTGATATTTTGACCAACACCTCCTTATCCAGGGGAATGTTCTACCAGAATAAGGCAAATGGCGATTTCAACGGCGTGTGCTATGATAACACCGCCGAGAACTACAGAACGGTGGTCAACACCTTCA
>JAGLSY010000143.1 GCA_023135545.1 Thermoplasmata archaeon
GCGGCCCCTGGACCCTTTACACTACCCCTGCCAATCCATCAGGCCAGTGGACATCCAGTCCAATATCATTCGGCAATGTTACGGATGATGGGATATATGATTTCTATACACTGGGAACCGACAACCTAGGCCATGTGGAAGCACCTCCCATAGGAAAGGATGCCACGACAATCGTGGACCGATACGCACCAATATCCAGCGTCAACGCCTTGCCGACAGTTACAGCCTCTACGGACTTCTTTGTCACATACAACGCGACGGATAACGGAAGCGGAATAAAGAGCGTCCAGTTGTTCTACAACTTCGATGGCGGCCCCTGGATGTCCTATGGAAATTACCTGTCCTCGCCCGTGATATTCTTGGCTGTGGATGGCGATGGTCTGTACGAATTTTACTGTCAGGCAACCGACAACCTGAACAATATTGAGGCGAAAGCCGCCACAATGGAGGCCAACATAACTCTGGATACTGGCTCGCCAACCGGCCTGTCAATGGTCATAGATGGAGGTGCAACCTACACCACCGATCTGTCGGTCGATTTGGAACTGCTGGCCATCGACGGCACGGAGATGAGCTTCAGCAATGATGGTATAATCTGGAGTACATGGGAGCCCTATGGAACAACCAAAACCGGTTGGCTCCTCATGGACGGCGATGGAACCAAGATAGTCTATTTCAAATGCAGGGATAGTGCCGGCAACGAGGCCTTAACCTCGGATTCCATAATCCTGGATACCATGGACCCGGTGGCCGTTTCTGTCGATATAGATGACGGTGCGGCCTACGCTATCTCCACTTCGGTTACCCTTTCCATATATGCCAGTGACGCAAACGGCATCTATCAGATGATGCTCAGCAACGATGGTGTATTCGATTCGGAAACATGGGAGGCCTATGCCACCACAAAGGCCTGGGTCCTTTCAAACGGAGACGGCATCAAGACGGTTTACGTGCTGTTCCGTGATGATGCACTTCTGGAAAGTGATGTTATATCAGACACGATAATTCTCGACACAATTGACCCGACTGGCTCCATCATGATAAATAATGGAGAGGAATATGTTTCATCCCCGATTTCCGTTCTTATGCTATCGGCCTACGACACAAACGGCATAACCATGATGAGAATCAGCATCGACGGAACCTTCGACACCGAAATATGGGAGTCATTCATGACCAGCAAGGCCTGGATGCTCTCCGGTGCGGATGGTCTAAAGGAGGTATTTGTGCAGTACATGGATGGGGCAGGAAGAGTATCCGGAACTTACGGCAGCAACATTACTCTTGATACCACTTCACCTGTCACAACCGCGTCGATATCCGGCCTGGAAGGAAATGGTGGCTGGTTTGTTGGTAATGTGACAATTACATTGACTGGTTCTGATACAACAAGCGGCCTGAACCAGACCTATTATAGGATTAATAGCGGTCCCTGGGTTTCGGGAGATTCGGTTGCCTTGGACTCGGACGGCACCCACACTATCGAATACTACTCCGTGGACAACGCCGCGAATTCCGAAGTGATAAATTTCATGACGGTGAGCGTGGACACCACGGCTCCAACGGTCTTTTCTACAACCCCGGTTGACGGTTCCACAGGTGTTGTCGCCGGTCGAGTTATCATGATTGAATTCAACGAGCCGATGAACACCACAACGGTTGAGGCCTCCGTTTCTTTATCGCCTGTAACCACGATATCATCCTACACCTGGAACAATGACAACACGGTTCTCCGGATGGTTCTTTTCTCTGACTTCGAGGAGAACACCACTTACACGATAACGATAGGTGCCGATGCGGAGGATGCCGCCGGAAACACCATGGCCTCTGATTATACCGGCTCTTTCACGACTTGGATAGAAGAAGTAATTGATGTTCCGGAGGACACCACGGCTCCAACGGTCTTTTCTACAACCCCGGTTGACGGTTCCACAGGTGTTGTCGCCGGTCGAGTTATCATGATTGAATTCAACGAGCCGATGAACACCACCACGGTTGAGGCCTCCGTTTCTTTATCGCCTGTAACCACGATATCATCCTACACCTGGAACAATGACAACACGGTTCTCCGGATGGTTCTTTTCTCTGACTTCGAGGAGAACACCACTTACACGATAACCATTAGCTCCGGTGCGGAGGACATTGCCGGAAACGCCATGGCCTCTGATTATACCGGCTCTTTCACGACCTGGGTAGAAGAAGTAATTGATGTTCTGGATCCAGGCGATGAGGACGAGCCAGACAACTGGTGGCTAATTCATCTGATATTCTTGATAATCATCCTGTTTGTTCTGCTGGCCGGCAGGAGACGGAAGAAGGAGGAGCCAGAAACAACCCCTGAGGCCAGGACAGCTGCCGTGGCAGGGGCCGCGAAGGCAGTACCACCCCCACCAGAAGAATCCAAGGACGAACTAGAGTTCGAGGAATGCCCCACCTGCGGCTACGATATGGAGAAGGGCGAGGAGTGCCCGATATGTGCCGGAGAGGATGGGATGGATGAGGAAGATGAGGATGAATACGAGGAAGATGAGGATGAAGAGGTGGATGAGAACATACCACATTCTGAAGAATTGGGGTGGAAATATAAAAAAGATGGTGTGGTTGATGATGACGATGAGGTATATGAGATGGGTACTGTAATGGAGAAGTAAACTAGCTAAAATCTTATAACCCATGTTCTCATTATTGACCCGGGGAAAAGATGCCGGGGGAAGCATTGAGAAATAACGATAAAGCGGATGGCGGCTATTTCGAGGACCTGCCCAAACTTCTATTCATACTTTTTGCAGTGGCGATGTTCATCTTCAGCACCGTCACGGCCTACACCGCCCGCGGCCAGTTCAACGAGAGGGTGGCGATGCTCGACGAGCTCAACGATTTTTCGGATGAAATTCTCACTTGGCAAAACATCACGCCCGAGAGGGAGGGAATTCTGGACGCTGCCAGCCTTTCCCGGATTACCCTGGAGGATTTTGAATTCAGATTTTCGCCGGAGGTCAAGAGATTCGAGTATCGGATCCAGATATATGACCGCAGCCTTTACGTGGCTCGGGAGGGAGAAACAAGGCTGGACCACGGCCCATACTCCACCCAGGATGTGCCGGAAGGAGTCGAAGTTTACACGAAAACCGTGCCCGTTGTGATAAAAGACCAGGGTGACAATTACAGGGCCAGCCACCTGATAATATCGATATGGAGATGATGCATGAAACTTTCCTGGGATGATAACGGGCAGCTGACATTGTTCGATTCGATATTATTCTTCATGATAATGCTGATTGCCTCGGGCTTATTCCTCCAGATGGGCTCGATGATGTCAGGAAGTGCCGACCTGATGAGAGAGCAGAACGCCTCGGAATACACGGACCGGGCAAGGCTAAGTCTGATGGCCAGCTACATCCCGGAAACCACATATGCCCATGACGGCGATACTCATCTTATTCGCGACAGGTCTGTCCAGTATCTTCTCATTGAGCAGCTGCGGCTGATGAAAAGTGGAATTCCCGGGGCCAATTTCGATTTCCCGGAGGACATAAGGGACCAGGCCAATCTCACCATTGACAGGACCTATAATTGGGCCGTAAGGGCGAGTTCCGGCTCCCATACAATTACGATAACCAGGGAGTACACCAGTTACGAGATGAGCCAGGAAGACCTCGGGATCGAGATGGGTGACCACATACACGCGTCCACCTGGACGACGTTGATGTTCGAGACCAATGACAAGGTGGATATTGGGCTGTACCTGTGGAATTGAAATATTATCGAGCGCCCCGAGCAGGTAGGGGGCGAAACCGATAGGTTGAGCGAGGACTAATCGCTGATTAGTCCGAAAGGGCCAGCGCTGGAGTTCCCTTTGGATTAATCAGAGGATAGCCAATCTCCGAGCGAGCATGCTCACC
>JAGLSY010000144.1 GCA_023135545.1 Thermoplasmata archaeon
GAACCTTCCAGGTCCGGCGGGCCCGCTGGATAGCCGTGAAATTGCCGGCAATACCAAACCATAGCATCATTATATCGAATAGGGTGAGGTCAAGCGTTAATTCTGAAATCGACAATAAGATAGGCCCGTCAAAAAACTGGATGTGAAGGAAGAGAAGTATGGGAAAGAGAAATAACAAGCCCAGCCTGTCCGCCCTTCCGAGAATTCCGCCGTAATCCCTCTTGACCCCGAGGGCCTGTGCCTGGGTGCCCATGTAGCTGGTCATGAAGACTCCGACAAGGGCAAATAATCCGATGTAGAAATTGACATAGCCAGATACTATGATTCCAGAGAGAATGAAAATATCCGCATACCTGTCGAAGACATGGTCAATGAAATCTCCCTTCTTCGAGGCCTTTTTGGACATCTTGGCAACCAGCCCGTCGATTATGTCGAAGAGCCCGTTGAGCAGGATGAAGACGGAGGCCAGTATCAGAAAATATACGGACCAAGTTTCAGAATAGAAAATAAAATTATCCGGAGCCAGTAGATATAAAACGAGGAAGGCCAGAACAGAAAAGAGAAATGCAACGACACTCAGGGTATTTGGCTCCACCTTGATGAAGTATCTAGCCAGGGGCCTTATTATTTTAGTCGCCCTGTCCCTCTGCTCGTCTAGTACCATTCCAGTATCACCTCGCTCCAGTCCACGTTTCCCGGTTTGTAATCATCTTTTCCGATATTTCTGGATATTATGTTCAATATGATTTCCGCGGTTTTTTCAGGAGCCATATTAGTGTTGTCTATCTCATAAACCTTTTGATTCAGCTCCACGGCCTCCACCAGAACTAGGTCTATTGCCTCGGCCTCCACATTCTCCCGAACCTTGTCTGGCTCGTAGTCCCTTTCCTTGAGGCGCTCTTCCAGAACCTTGGGGTGGCATCTCAGAACTATGCAAATATCTGGCTTGAGATAATGAGACAGATGCCCGTCCAGCAATACTATTCTCTGCGTCTTCTCTATCCGGGACGCGAGGAGTTCCACATCTATTTCTCTTAATTCCTTGCCGGAGATTGCCCAGTGCTTTGTGGCCAGATCCTCGACCGATGTGATTTCGTATCCGTAACCGGAAAAGATGGACTCTGAGAGCACCTTGGTCTTTCCGACACCAGGCGTGCCAGTTATCGCTACTATCATCACCCCCTCATGGCCTTGAGATGATAAATATCTGTGCCAAAAACCTTTTAATATCTTATACGATGGGCTATTTATGGCAGGGAAGCAAAAACACGTGGTCATGCTGTTGTCCAACCCCTTCAGGCCAGACCCCAGGGTGCACAAGGAAGCAAAAGCCCTCGTGGGCGCTGGCTATAAAGTAACGATTTTATGCTGGGATAGAGAACAGAAGTATCCCAAACAGGAAACGATTGACGGTATCCTGATAAGGCGCTTGGGCCCGGAATCAAGTTTTACCAGCACCAAAATATTTCTCAAAACAATCCGCAAGTTCTGGAAAGAGGCTAGGAATGAAATGTCCTCCATGAAAATCGATATTATCCAATCTCATGACCTGGACACACTTTCACCGGCTGTCAAAGAAGCAAAATCCCGAAAAATACCACTGGTCTATGACAGTCATGAAATCTACCACCAGATGGCAGATGAAAGGTTATCTGGCTTCATGGTTAAACTTGTCAAAGTATATGAGAAATGGCTGGTCAAAAAGCCCGACGCGGTAATATGCGTGAATGACCGCTTCGGAGACATACTGGCTTCTTGGGGTGCCAATGTTGCCGGGGTTATCATGGGCTGTCCCCCTGAACACGTGGCATCACCTGAGGAAATCTCTCGTATTAGGCAGCAAATTTCCCCGGACGGCAAGCTAGTAGTCATGTACATCGGAGTTCTGGAGCCAAACAGGAATGTGATGGAGCTTGTCGAGGGCTTCACAGGTGGTAAATCGCCCGAAGCCAGATTGCTATTGGGCGGATATGGAACCCTGGAGAAGGAAGTCGCCAACAAATCCGGCCCGAGATACCAATTCATAGGCCCTGTAAATCCAAAAGATATGGCCGCGTACACTCTGGCCTCTGATATTCTTGTTGCTGTCTATGACCCTGCATTCGGAAACAACAGGGATTCCGTACCCAACAAATTATTCGAGGCCATGAGCGTGTCCAAACCGATAATCGTCGCAAAGGGGACATGGACAGGTCAGACAGTTGAGAAACTGAACTGCGGATTGGCTGTTAAATACGGCTCTGACGAGGTTTTTCAGACAATAGACAAATTACTGGCCAACAAGGAGCTTTATGAAAAACTCGGAAAGAATGGCCGGATGGCCTTTGAAGCAGAATACAACTGGCCAGTGATGGAAAAACGCTTGTTAAAAATATATCACAGACTATTTTCCAACTCCAATGACTGAAACTTCCCATCCAGCTGATTCCCACATCTTTCTGTCAATGAAATGCCTGGCATCATAAATTATTTTGCTCTTTACCAGGGTTCCAATTTGTTGTGGCTCAAATTCCCTGAAGGAGTTGTGATCTGTTGCAATTATTATCAAGTCCGCATTGCTCACAGCATCTTCCAGACCTGCCATTTCAAAATTCGGATGTGATCCTACATGAGGGTCATATACTGAACAGTTAGCCCCTCTATTTTCCAGTAATTTGATAATATCAAGAGCGGGGCTTTCTCTGTAGTCTCCTATATTGCCTTTATAGGCAATGCCGAGAACCGCTATTTTTTTACCAGCCAGC
>JAGLSY010000145.1 GCA_023135545.1 Thermoplasmata archaeon
TCGAGGCTTCTCTCATGGCATTCCAGCATGGCATCCAGCTCACCCATGTTATGATGCATCGTCCCGATATTGTTCAGGGAATCCGCTATCCCGCTCTTGTTCCCGATGCTCTCCTCGATGGACAGGCATCTTTTGTGACAGTCAAGGGCCTTTCCAAGCTCTCCTCTTCCGGCCAGGAGCATTCCAAGGTTGTTCAGAGAGTCAGCAATACCGCTTTTATTACCAATCTTTTCCCGGATGGCCAGTCCTTGATTGTAGAAATCAAAGGCCTTCTCCTTATCTCCCCTTATATGGTTCATGACACCTATGTTAACCAATGTGGTCGCCGTGCCCTTGAGATCGCCGATGCGCTCGGTGACCTCCAGGCTTTTCTCATAGTATTCCAGGGCGCCGTCTATGTTCCCCTTGCTGTAGTGGATATTGCCCACAGCTCTCAGGCCATTGGCAAGGTCCACATCATTTCCTTCCTTCATCTTGAAGATATCGAGGCCTTCCAGAAACAGGGGCATGGCCTTCTCATAGTTCCCGCTGCGGTAGTAGGCGTATCCTTCGGCGACCTTGATCCTCCCGCTCTCCGTGCTCGTCTTATCGCCAACGAGGTCCATCGCCTTACCCAGAGGTTCAAGGGCCATTTCGAACTCCCCCATCTTTTCCAAGGTCTCCGCAACCTTCCTGTAGATGCGGGCCTTCTCCTCGTCATCCTGTATGGCATCGATGGTTTTTTCAAAATCTGCGTTTGCATCATCATAATCGCCTGTCAAAACTTTTATGTCCCCTATTTCTTCGAGAAGTTTCCATCTATCCGGGCCATCCATGCTTTCAAATGCACTGAGATATAAGTGTATGGCCTCTTCGTTCTCATAGCAATCCCGTGCCTTATTGCCCGCCTTGATAAGATATTCAATAGCCTGGGGGTCCTGTGCCTCGTGATAATGGAAGGCCACCTCGCCCAGTATCTCGTCCATGTTTTCCCCATGGATTTCAGATAAGGTGCTCCCTATCATCCTATGATATTCTCTTCGCAATTCCTCGCCGATGCCGTTGTAAAGAACATCTCTTATCTTGGCATGGTCGAACCTGTATCTTTCCATCAGGTAGCGTATCAGTTGATGTGTCTTTTCTATATCACTGAGATCTTCCAGAAGCCGGAATTTGTTAAGGTCCATGACCTTTCCGACCACGTTTGACTGGAATTCTTCTCCTATCACGCTCGCGCAATCCATGATCTGCCTCTGCCCTCTATCCAGCCTGTCTATCCGTCTTTTTATGACATCAAATACCTTGGATGGTATATCCAGCTCCTTTATGTCTCCGACGGCATTCCATGCACCATCCTTCTGTGTTATGTGTCCGCATCCGACAAGGAGCTTCATGACCTCCAGTGTGTAGAGGGGTGTTCCACCGCTCTCCCCGTATATCCTTTCAATGATGTCATCACCCAGGGATGAAGACCCCAATGCGCTGTTTATGAGGGCTCCGGTATGTGCGCGGTCCAGCCGATTCAGCTCTATTTTTTCCAGAAGGTCCTCCCTGTTCATGTTCTGCATGGTCGTCATCAGATGATGTGGTTTCCCATCATCGGACTGGATAATATCCTCCGGTCGATAAGTTCCCAGAATGAACACCTTGTTTTGCCTTATGTTCCTTGCCATGTAATGAAGGAGGTTTAAGGTTGTGGCATCGGCCCACTGCAGGTCATCGAGGAACAGAAGTAAAGGGCTGTCAAAGGAACTTCTCTGGATGCCCAGCAGAATATTGTCAAATAGATTCTCCTGTTTTATCTTCGGGTCGTCCACAAGGAACTTCCCATCATATTTTCCGGAGGTCGTGAACCAGGCCAGCTTCTCCTCCACATCCCCCATGTCGGATACATTTCCTATCCAGTTATCAAACCTGCCTTTCAATTCCTCCAGGGTGTTGGCCATGTCATCGAAAAGGAATTCACTCTCGGCTCCCTGGATAACGCAGGCAAATGAGATATTACCCCTGGTCTTGATAAGTATCCGGCGGTCTCCGAACCCGAGGGTATTGAGTGAATCCCCTTCCCCCTCGCCCAGCTGTCCCATGGAATCCTTGACAAAATTGCCGACGGCCTGAAGCATACCGGCAAAAATATCCGGGTCCAATCCGGTTTCTTTCCTCTCTGCCTTGGCAATAAGCATGCCAGCCCTGTCAATGATATAGCATGATACGATATTGGGAGGAGGGGCCCCGGACAATAAATGATGCAGGTTAGCGCCTTTCATTATCTCCCTGAACGGCATAAGGGGCTCCAGGCTTTCCGCGAGGCACCATCCCTGCAGAACACGAACACCTTTCACTTCTGCATCCTTGATGAGCTCTGAAACAATCCTGGTCTTGCCGATGCCGGCCTCACCGGATATCAACAATGTTGAGCCAGTTCCTGAAATAGCATTGTCCAATGAGTTGATCAATTTGGTCAATTCCTCTTCTCTACCGACAAGTTCCGATTCATGCAGGGCCAACTCTTCCATCGGCTGGAGCAATGGGGTATGGATAGAAAAATGTTTGTTTGATATATTGAATGAATTATGTCTATGTATTTTTGCATTTTCATGTTGCCCGCCCCACTGTGGTGATTCCCCCCACCCTCACCGCTGCGCTGGCTCGCCCCCATCCCCCGGCTCACCTGCTCGCGGTGTGCTAATTTACTCGGAGTTAAAATAAATGAAATGAGTGATTATTAATCATCATCCAGCTTCTTCTTCAGTTCCTGTAGTTTGTGTAGAGCTTCCATGGGTGTCATGTGGTCCGGGTCCATTCCCTTCAGTTCCGTTATGATGGGATTCTCGGCCATCATCTGGTCGAAAAGGACAAGCTGGGTGTAGGTTCTTCTCTTTCCTTTTTTGCGCCCTCCCTCTTCCAATTCCATTATGGCCTCGGCTTCTATGCGCTTCAGGATTTGCTTCGCCCTGGTAATCACCTCTACCGGCAGGCCGGCCAGTTTAGCCACCTGAACACCATAACTGCGGTTGGTGGAGCCAGGAATCACCTTTCTTAGGAAGATGATATCGTCCTTATCCTCCTTCACGGCGATATTGTAATTTACCACACCGTCCAGCAGTTCCTCCAGCTCGGTGAGATGATGGTAGTGGGTTGCGAAGATCGCCTTCGCCCCCACCCTCTTGCTTTCTATGTATTCCGCAACAGCCCAGGCGATACTGAGACCGTCAAAGGTGCTTGTACCCCGACCTATCTCGTCCAGGAGAATCAGGCTGCGGCTGGTCGCCGAGTTGAGGATGTTGGCCACCTCTGTCATCTCGACCATGAAAGTCGACTGGCCATGTGTCAGGTCATCGTATGCTCCCACCCGCGTGAAAATTCTATCGACTATGCCGATGTTGGCGCTCTTGGCCGGGACAAAGCTTCCTATGTGGGCCAGCAGGGTGATGAGGGCGGCTTGCCGCATGAAGGTAGATTTTCCGGCCATGTTGGGGCCGGTCAGTATCATCAGCCTGTTCTTATTATTGTCCATCCTGATATCGTTGGGTATGAACCTCTCCTCCATCATCCGCTCCACAACCGGATGCCTTCCCTCTATGATAGCCAGTTTGTTTCCCTTGTCCATCTTCGGTCTGGAATAACGGTAAAGCTCGGAAATCTCGGCCAGCGATGCCACAACATCGATTATGCCGAGCGCCCTGGCCGTCCTTTGTAATTCCGAAGAATGACCAGCTACCTTTTCCCGGATGCCGCAGAAGATCTTGTATTCCAGGGCCACCAGCCTGTCGTTGGCCGACAGTATCTGGGCCTCCTTTTCCTTCAGCTCGGGCGTGATGAACCTTTCGGCGTTGCTCAATGTCTGCTTTCTGATATATGATTCGGGAACCTTATCGGCATGGTTTTTTGTCACTTCCAGGAAGTAGCCAAAGACCTTGTTGTACTTGATCTTCAGGGATTTTATCCCGGTTGCCTCCCGCTCCTTGGCTTCCAGGTCTGCCACCCACTTCTTCCCGCTGCTGGCCAGCTCCCTTATCTCATCCAGCTCTTCATTGAAGCCGGTCTTGATGAGCCCCCCATCCTTGAGCCCCAAGGGAGGCTTTTCCACAATTGCATCATCCAGCATGTCCGCCAGTTCGTCCAGGGGATCAAGGTTTTCAATCGAGTGCTGGAGCAGGCTTGGAACCATCTGGCCCTCGAAGACGGCCAGTAT